>JBGSMH010000594.1:0-7116 GCA_041740275.1 Phycisphaerae bacterium | reverse complement strand
AACATCAAAAGCGCCATCACCGAACTGGCGCGGGTTTATACCGAACTTTGTCGCCTCGGTGCCGGCCTGAAGCTCATCGACGTCGGCGGCGGGCTGGGCGTCGACTACGACGGCTCCAAGACCAACTTTGCGTCCTCCATCAACTATGGATTGCAGGAATACGCCAACGATATCGTGTTCCACATCAAGGAAGTCTGCGACGCCGCCGGGGTGTCGCACCCGACGATTCTGTCAGAATCCGGCCGGGCGATGGTCGCGTATCACTCAGTCCTGGTCTTCAACGTCATTGGCTGGAGCGGGTTTGGCCGGTTCGAAATCAAGACGGATTTCACGCCAGAGGAGCGCGCCGCTATCCCCCAACCCGTACAGACGCTACTCGACACCTATTTGGGTGTGAACGAAAACAATTGCACCGAGTATTTCCATGATGCGCAGGTGGCGATCGAAGCGGTGCTGAGTCTGTTTTCGCTCGGCTACTGCTCGCTCGAGCACCGCTCGCTGGCCGAAAAGCTGTATTTCGGCATCAGTTCCAAAATCCTCAACTACGTCCGCAAGATGGACTACATCCCCGAGGAGTTTGAGGCGTTGGAAGCGACGCTGTCCGATACGTTCTTCTGCAACTTCAGCCTGTTTCAGTCCATGCCCGACTCGTGGGCGATCGATCACCTGTTCCCGATCATGCCGATCCATCGGCTCAACGAGACGCCCAATTGCCGAGGCATTCTGGCGGATATCACCTGCGATTCGGACGGGAAGATCGACCACTTCATCGACAAGCGCGACGTTAAGGCCGTGCTGGAACTGCACCCGTACAAAGGCGAGGATTATTACATCGGCGCGTTCCTCGTCGGGGCGTATCAGGAGATCCTCGGCGATCTGCACAACCTGCTTGGCGACACCCACGCGGTGCACATCACGCTCGACGACACCGGCAACTACAGCGTCGATGAAGTGATCAAAGGTGACACCGTTCGCGAAGTCCTCAATTACGTCCAATACTCCGGCGACGAACTGCTGCGAGCGATGCGCAAGACCGTTGAAAAAGGCGTGAAGGATCTGAAACTGAGTCTGGAAGAGTCGCGACTGCTCCTGCGCTTCTACGAAGACGGGCTGGATGGGTATACGTACCTGGAGTAGTAAGATTGGGGATTTGGGAATCTCAAATTTGAGATTCTGCTCTGGAATCTGAGATCCGGTATTCCACTCATCTCACCTACGCATTTACTTCAACTTCTTCAGCTTCTCCAACTTCGCCGGCACGTTCTGTCGGACATACCCATCCTGCGGGTGGTTTTTGACGTAATCCTGATGGTAGTCCTCGGCCGGGTAAAACGCGTCTAGTTTTTCCATCGTCGTCACGATCGGTTTATCGAAAACCTTGGCCTTCTCCAACTGCTTAATATACGCCTCGGCGACGCGTTTCTGATCGTCGTTGGCATAGAAGATGGCCGACCGATACTGCTTGCCGGTGTCCGGTCCCTGTCGATTGAGTTGCGTCGGATCGTGGGCGGCACCGAAAAAGACCTTCAGCAATCGGGCGAACGTCACTTTTGACGGGTCGTAGGTGATCTCGATCACCTCGGCGTGTTCGGTCTGGGCCGCACTGACTTTGCGGTATTCGGCATCCACTTTTGATCCACCGGCATAGCCAGAGACCACGCCGGTGACGCCGGGGACGGCTTCAAACACCGCTTCGGTACACCAGAAGCACCCGCCCGCCAGCACCAGTTTGGCTTCGGTCTGGCCGTCGGTTGGCTTCAAATCCTCCGCCGGGTCGGGAATGGTCGCGGTGACGTCCGGGGCGCCGTGCGAACCGGCGATCGCCGACAACATCAAACCCACCACCGAAAACGTCTGCAAAGTCGATCTCATATCCACCTCGGTTAAATCACATGCTCTGTCACGCAATTATCATACGCACAAAAACGCTGCGGTGGATGGTTTTTGTCTGACCGCTTAGAATCTCACTCCATGCGACCTCTGGCTTTTTCGAGCAACGCCTTCAAACGCAACACCCTGGATGAGGCGATCGACGCCATCGGCGCGATCGGCTATCGCGGCGTGGAGTTGATGGCCGACCTGCACCACGCCTGGCCGCCCACGTTTGATGCGGCACGCCGACGCGACACCGCCAAACAACTCGCCGATCGCGGCATGATCGTCTCCAACGTCAACGCCTTCACCTGTTTCGTCCACGGCGACACCTATCACCCCACCTGGATCGAATCCGACCCCAAACAAGTGCAACTCCGCGTCGATCACACAATCCGCTCACTCGAACTGGCCCATGAGTTTGGCGTCAATACGCTTTCGATCCAGCCCGGCGGGCCGACCATCGGCAAGACGCTCACCCGCGATCAAGCCGAAGAACGCTTCGCCGAGTCACTCGCCAAGTGCATCAGCGCCGCCCGCGCCGGTGGCGTGATCATCGGAATCGAACCCGAGCCCGGCCTTTTGATACAGACCGCACAGGAGTATCTCGATTTCAAGACGCGCTATTTCCCCGATGAGCCGCTGATCAAGATGAACTGCGACATCGGCCATCTCTTTTGCGTCGGCGATGACCCGGCGAGCGTGATCCGCACCATGCCGCAGCACGTCGCCCATGTTCATCTGGAGGACATCGGCGCGAATCACGTCCATCAGCATCTCACCCCCGGCAAAGGTGTGATCGACTTCCGGGCGATCTTCGATGCACTGGATGCGATCGACTACACCGGCTGGACGACCGTCGAACTCTATCCCTACGAAACAACCGCCGCCGGTGTTGCGGAGGCGGCGTGGAAGCACCTGGCAGGCATGTCGTCCTGAAGTTTATTCGGACGTTCCCCGCATTTTTTATCCAGATTCACACTTGACGCCTGATTGTTCGTATTCGACGTCTTAGTCAGTACGAACAAGGGATTAAACTTTATGTGGATCGGAACGCAATTACAGTCAGTCTGCCTCAATAACAGTAAAACGTCTACGGCCTATTCGACCCAGACATTTGCTGTCACGAGCGGCATCGGATCGAACACTTTTTCGCTCGGCGACAAGCGCGGCTTTGACGCGGCCTCCGCGTCACAAGGATTTGCCAACTGCAACTTTGTCGCGACGAAAAGAGGCGCTTTTGACGCCCAGGCGCAGCAAGCGGACGAGCACGAACAATCGCGCCTGAATCTGAGTCTGCATCGTCGCTTCAGCGGTGCATTGACCAGCCGTGCCCGGCGTGCGGCCTAACCGTAAACGCCTCGCCGCCCGACGACCGTCCATAGACGGCTTTCGTCGAGCGGCGAGCTCAGGCCACCACACCAACGCCAGCCCGTATTCGATCGTGTGATCGAGCGGGCTGGCGTGTGAGTTAAGCGGACAGTAAATACCCTTAGAACGAATAGACTGCCGACAGAGTGATGCGCCAACCGAACAGGTCGGCATCGTCTTCGGTCACCGCGCCTTCATAGGCGGCGCGGAGCGCGAGATTCTCGATCACGCGAAACTCAGCACCGACCCCATAGGTCACCACATCCGACCCGCCACCCAGGTCTGCCACGTCCACGCCATTGATCGGGACAGGGCTGTCGCCTTCATCGAGCATGTGATACCCGTTGAGTTCGATCACGGCACTGACCCAGTTGGCCAGGTAGTAGTCGACGTGGGCGTTCCAGATGAAACGCATGCTCGCTTCGCTATCGACCGGAATGAGCAAGTTGGCCGTTCCGCCAAAGTGGATTTGGTCAAATCCCTTGTTGACCGAACCCCACACGCGGATGTCGTCGTCGTTTTGCAGCACCTTCGCATCACCGACGGGTAGCTCATACCCAGCCCCGACGGCGGCATGGAAGTTGTTGTTAAAATCCTGAATGAAGTTCCACTTGATACCGGCGGCGATGTCGTTCCAACCCTCTTCATCGAGCGCATCGGTGTCGAAAGTCAGGAAACCATCCTTGTAGGCGACAAACTGAAGCTGATCGGTCAGCGCCAGGCGAACCTGCAGCGCGTAGACCATTGCATCGCCGCTACCTAGGGGCGCATCATCGAAATTATGGTAGACAAACCACGCCCGGACGTCGGAGGTGATAAACGAATCCTCCGCGTAGTAAGGCGAGGTGATCGGGTGAACAAACTTTTCCTTGGCATCCTGCTTGGCGGCAGCGGGGTTGGGGTCGCCAAAGAGGACGAAGTTGGCATGCTGTGCCTGAGCCGTGACCTGTGCCCCCAAAACGGTTGCCGCAGCGGCGGCGAGGATCATGTGACGCTTCATACGGTTCCTTCTCTCGTGCCCGCCATTCCCTTGTGTTTTCGATCGCGAACGTCGGGGGCAGGACGGTCGCGATCGTAGACCAAACGATCTTTTTGTCTTTATATCTTGTTAATAATCGCTCTGTCAAACTTGGCGGGCACATTCAGATATGGATGATCAGGCAGAATGACCGACACCCGTGCCGTCTGGAACCGAATCGCCGACTTCTGGGACAATCACCTCAAGGAAGGCAACGACTTCCAAAAGAAGCTGATCATGCCTGCCACCGACGCACTTTTGGGAGATGTGGCCGGCAAAACGATCCTCGATGCCTGTTGCGGCAACGGCAATTACGCGCGGGGGCTGGCGTCGCGAAACGCGAATGTGGTGGCATTTGATGGGTCCGAAGTGTTCATCGAACGTGCCAAAGCGCGAACCGCCCCGCCGCTAACGATTGACTATCACGTCATCGATGCCTGCGACGAATCGGCGATGCTCGCGCTGGGCAAATCCCGCTTCGATGCCGTCGTTTGTTCGATGGCGGTCATGGATTTGCGGGTGATCGACCCGCTTTTTCGCGCAACCCATGCCCTGCTCAAGCCTGATGGGGCTTTTGTTTTTTCCGTTTGTCATCCGGCGTTCAATTCCCCGCGTAATACTTCGGACGCGCAACTGGTCAACGAAAGCGGCCGGATGCGGCAGCGGTTTTCTGTCACGACCGAATACTACCTGTCGGCGTACGAAGAGGCGTCCGAAGGGATCATCAATCAGCCCGAACCGCACCCGATGTTTCATCGCCCGATCAGCCTGCTGTTAAAAACCGCCTTTGAAGCGGGCTTTGTGGTCGATGGTTTTGAAGAACCCGCTTTCGCGTTGGACAAAAAGGCCAATGCTTTCAGCTTCGCCAAACGCCCGGAAATACCACCGGCGATGGTAATAAGAGTGAGGAAGTGTGAAATGTGAAGTGTGAAATGCAGGGTTGGGCCGCCCGTGTCTGTCATTCCACATTACACATTCCACACTTCACATTCCGTCAAAGGATTATCCCATGACCATCCCGATCATCAGTCGTTACACCCACTGGCTGCACACCCGCTGGCCGGCGGGGAAGGTGGAGACGCTGCCGGTGGTTAAGGAGGATGGTACGACCAACGTCCCCGGCCTGTGGGTGGTGGGCGATCTGGCGGGCGTCCCGCTGTTAAAATTCAGTGCGGATACGGGCGCGAAGGTGGTCGGCAGAATCGTGGGATCAAGGGGTACCGGTCGCGCCACGCAACCCATCGCTGATACGCCGCTGGATCTGGTTATCATCGGTGCCGGTGTCGCTGGGGTCAGTGCCGCGATCGAAGCACGCAAACACGGCTTGCGATACAAGCTCCTCGAGTCGGCGGAGCGATTCAGCACCATCGTCAACTTCCCCAAAGCGAAACCGATCTACACCTACCCCGCCGACATGAAGCCGGCCGGTGATTTGCACTTTCGCGACCAGGTGCATCCCAAGGAAACCCTGCTTGCTGACCTGAATGAGCAGGCTGACGGGATCGAGATCGAGCAGGCTCGCGTGACGCATGTGACCCGATCGGGCGGCGTGCTGAACGTGATGCTCGCCGAGGGTCAGACACCGATCAAAGCCAGGAACGTCATTGTCGCGATCGGGCGATCGGGCAATTACCGCATGCTCAACGTCGAAGGCGAACACCTGGACAAAGTCTCCAATCGCCTACACGACCCCAAAGATTTCGCGGGCCAGCAAACCCTCGTCGTGGGCGGCGGAGACAGCGCGCTGGAATCGGCAATCGCGCTGGCGGACGCGGGCGCGAGCGTCACCTTGTCCTATCGCAGGCCGGAGTTCTCACGACCCAAGCCCGACAACATCGAACGGCTGACAGAGTTGCAGAACGCCGGGAAGATCCGCGTCGAATTGGCGTCTGCGGTCAAGAAAATCAACGCCGATTCGGTAACGATCGCGGACAAGACGGGCAAATCACACGACCTGCCCAACGACGCTGTCTTTGCGATGATCGGCAGAGAGGCACCGCTCGATTTTTTCCGCAAATCCAACGTCCGCATTCACGGCGAGCGAACTTGGGCGTGGTGGATCACCCTGATCGCATTTCTGGCGTTCTCCGTCTGGATGTATCACTGGAAAAAGGGCGGCGTGGTCATCACCGGCCTGGAGTCGATCGACTATTACCTCGACATCGGAAAACGCTGGAGCGACGACCTCCGATGGTTCCCGTTCAACTTTGCCGACTGGCTCGGCACGCTGGGCGGCGCTTGGGGCAACCCCGCCAATCTATTGGGCACACTGAAGATCAGTCTCGGTCAGCCGGGCTTTTATTACACGCTGGCGTATTGCGCGTGTGTCGTCGGTTTTGGGATCGACCGCGTGCGTCGCAAGCCGACGCCATATATCAAGAAACAGACGACGGTACTGGCATTGATTCAGTGCGTCCCGCTGTTTGTCCTGCCTTACATTTTCTTGCCGTGGATCGGGCATTTGGGGGCATTTGATGCGGGCGTGGGCAAGTGGTTTGCCGACGAGTTCTTCCCCGCCGTAACGTACGATCACGGCCGCGAATATTGGCGAGCGTTTGGGTTTGTCCTGGCGTGGCCACTATTCATCTGGAACGTCTTCACCGAACAGCCGATGTGGGGTTGGCTGATCGTCAGCGTGGTGCAAACCTTCGTGCTGATCCCGATCGCGATCTACTTTTTCGGCAAGGGCGTCTATTGCGGCTGGATCTGCTCGTGCGGCGCGCTTGCAGAAACGCTCGGCGACCGGCATCGCACCAAAATGCCGCACGGACCGTTCTGGAACCGATTCAACATGGTCGGGCAGGTGTTTCTGGCATTCGCGCTGGTACTGCTGGGGTTGCGGATTCTGGCGTGGT
>JBGSMH010000593.1:0-8082 GCA_041740275.1 Phycisphaerae bacterium | reverse complement strand
TGCAGACGCCGGATCAAACAGGTCTATATTTCTCCAGCTACCTGCCCGGCAGTCAGAACCCGCGCGTCGATGCCGGACGAAAAGGACGACTCCTGGTCGTCTCCCGATCCAGCGGGGTGATGCCGCACGAAAGCGGGGATGTGCCCACGCCCATCGTCAATGCGGCACAATCCCAATTTGGTGGCGGGGCGTTTGACGGGCATGTTCTGCTGCTGCAAATGCCGCAACAATGAATCGTGCGATTGAAATCATTCCGCGATGATCAATTTGCAGCCGGCCTGCTCGATCTGCCTTAGATCGGCATCGGGCGGTGTCTTGTCGGTCACGACCGTATGCACCTGTTTTAGCTCACACAACTTGCTCAAAGCCTGTTGCCCGAACTTGGAGTGATCCACCAATAGCACTACCTGCTGGCTTTGGCGGATCATCTTTTCCTCGGCCTGTACCAGCAGCAGATTCTGGTTATACAGCCACCCGTCATGTACACCGGCGACACTGATAAACAGCGTCTGGGTGTGAATGGTGGCGATCAGGTGTTCAGCGATCGGACCGAGTAGCACGCCGTAGCGCGGGTAGGCCAGCCCGCCCGTGAGGATAAGCTCGACGTTGTCATCGTTCTGGTAAAGCTCTGCGATCGGCAGCGAGTTGGTGACAATCTGCAAATGCAAGCCGCGAAGTTCTTCGGCGAAATAGAGTGTGGTGGTCCCGCCGTCGATGAGAATGGTCTGGCCGGGGGTGACCAGCTTTCGGGCGGCGCGGGCGATGGCGCGTTTGCCTTCGATCGCATAATTCAGTCGCGAATCGAACGCGTACGGGCGGCCGGTATGTTTGTCTCCGGTCCAGACGACGCCGCCGTGCGTACGCTCGATGTCGCCGGTCGATTCCAGCGTTTCCAGATCACGCCGGACGGTCGAACCGGATACGCCCAGTTCAGATGCCAGCGCCTCCAACGTCACGGTCTTTCGATCGCGAAGGATGGCCAGCAGACGTTGTTTGCGTTCGATTGCGAGCATGGGTGGCTAGTGGTGCTAATCTTCCTCGATTTCTGGTATTCGCTTGATCCTGGGGTCTGTGAAAATATCCGCTTCATCGCGGCTGGTGCTGCTGAACTCGGTCACGATCGCACCGTCCGCACCGGCCTGAAACCAGTGTAACGTATCGGGCGGAATCGTGTGCTGGTCGCCGGGCCCGAGGATGATTTCGTGGAAGACGGTGTAATGCGATTCGCTACCTTTTGGCACGATGCCATGGAATCGATCTGACTTTGCTCCTTCGACATAGAGATAGACCTCGCCCCAGCGACAGCGAAAAGTCTCCATTTTGCCCGGGTCACCGGCGACGGGCGGATGCTTGTGCTCGGGGCAGGTCTGACGCGGAAACAACACCAGTTCCTTGCCGCAGTAGCGATCGGTATTCACATAGACCACCAGTGCCAATCCGGTGGTCTCAAATTCGTTGAGTCCGAACTCGGCAATCTCGATCGACTCATCGGCACGGATATCAATCCGAGCCGCCTTCAACATCGCAGCGGCGTGTTGCTGGTATTGTCGAACCTGGCTTCGTTTGATCATTGTTCGCTCCAAAACCTTACTCAGTGCTCATCGCTGGCAAAGACCAGACGGGAGGGCAGTGTATCCCAGCCGCGCGCCAATCGCGATTCGATCTCCGCAAGCGGCCGCACCGCGCTGGTCGCATCGGCGGATTCGCAGCAACACGCCCCAACCGCCGCCGCGAGTTGCAGCGATTGTCTAACCGAATCGCCGCGTGATCGGGATGCCAAAAAGCCCGCGATTGCGCAATCACCTGAACCGTTGGTCGTCACCACATTCACCTGTCGACACGGCATGTGTAGTTGCTGCTTTGGATCAGCATAAAAAAGCCCCTGATCGCCAAGCTTAATCAGCACCGCACCACAAGACCAGTCCAGACAACGTTTGGCCAGTGACATCACGTTGTCAGCGGTAAGTTCTAGGGGGCGATCCAGCATCAGGCTCAATTCGTCATAGCTGGGCGTGAATAGATCGACGCTGGGCAGAACCGTGCGAAACCAATCCGACCAGTCGACCTGACCGGCCTCGGATTGCGGATCGACCGAGCACAAATCCAACGATGTCGTCAGCCCGGCTTTTGCACAGCGTTCGAAAATCGTCTGCACCTGCGTCGCGTCACGATAAATCTCCCGCATGATCGGCGGATAGCCCAGATGCAGGTGCGTTGCGCCTGCAAGTGATTCACTCGGCACATCCTCGGCTCGGAACGTGTCATTCGCCCCCGGACAATGAACAAACATCCGGTCCACGCCCGGCGGGGCGACGACGATGCTGTAGCTGGTCGTTTCGCCTGCGACAGTGCGCACGCCGGACGCGAGTTCAAGCGATAGATTGGTCAGGATTGACTTGATTGCCCCGCCGAACAGGTCATCGCCGATCTTGTGAATGAGTTTGACAGGCGTGCCAAGGCGGTGCAGTGCGACGCCGACGTTGGACACACCGCCTGTGGATAGCGTGGCCGCACCGACGCGGACCAGCGTGCCGGGGTCGAGCGACGCGGGCGACGAAAAATGCGGGATGATGTCGAGGCAAACGTGCCCGGCGACGATGATCATTGCGGTATTCGTGGTTAAGAACTATCCCAGAATCCTGCGCCATTTCTCCAGACTCGCCTTCACCTTGTCCGGCTGAGTCGCCGCATCTGTTTTCTTGAGTCCATCGACTTTCACGCCCGTGGATGTACCCGAATAGCTGCTGCCGCGCGGGGTGGCTTTGAGGTCGTCGTCCAAGGGTCGATAGGGCGGGATTTGTAGCTTTTGCAGTTGGCCATGATAGCTTTTTACCGCTTCGGTCGGATCGATCTCACCGTCGGCGAGCCAGCGGAGGTGTTGAACGAAGGTGGTCTGGTGCTCGGAGTTATTGATCATCCGCCCGTACAACGCGGCACGGGCACCGTATTTTCGCGCTTCGGCGAGTTGGAAAAACGCGTCAAACGTTGTCCCACTTGCCCCGCCCAGAATGCCGGGGATCAGGTGCGGATCGTACGCCGCCAGCTCCTCCATCGCTGCCGGTCCGTGATAGACGATTTTCAAGAAGACCGGGCGGCCTCGCCCGCACACGCCCGCCAGCGTACGAACGATCAGGTCATTGATGTAGCGTCCCAGATCGGTTGGGCAGGCGTCGCCGCAGGCATTGGGATCGAACACTTCCAGAAAATGTCGAAACCCTTTTCGCTCAGCCTCTTCGCGAAAGGATTTGTATGCCTCGATGGTGGGTAGATCGAACGCCAAATCGTTGTTGGGCGTGATCGAATAAAGGCCCAGATCGGCACCCAGTTTTCGCTCCTGCGGCGACGGGTCGATCTTCCCGGCCATGATGTGGTCGAGCAACGCCGATCGAAACGGCCGCGACGGTTCCTGGGCGTATTGCCCGCCGGTGGGCAGATGGATGTCGGTCGTGTCGTTGGCCCGGGCGGCGGGGGTGATTGGCGAGCGATCAAACAGTCGCTCTTTAATCGTCAGCAACTCATTGGTGCTGGCGCTCATCAATACGATATCGACCAAGCCCTGCTCGATGACCGCTCGGATCTGCTGACGATATTCTGCCAGCGTCCGGCGTTTGCGGGTGATCGGATCGATGCCGGTGGCGGCAAGCCCGGTCGCCATATCCGCGTCTTTGGCGTCGGCGAGAATAAACGCCGTCGACCGCGACACATTCGCATGAATATCGGCCAGCTTTATGTCCAGTGACTTATTCATGCGTTCACCCGATAGACAGCACGCTTGCCGGAGATGTCAGACGTAAACAGCACGGACTTGCCATCGTGGTCGAAAATCGGGTGCGGATGTGCGTCCTGCGAACTCCAACTCGATCCGTGCTCACAAAGCGGTTTCCACTCGATCAACTTGCGATCCCAGTCGACACCCGCGGCGGCGATGTATTTGGCGGATTTGGGCGCGTCTTCCTCGAACCTAAAGTATCCGTCTGTCACGACCCGGCCATGACGGCTGGTCGTAAAATGGCCATAGCCGCGAAACGTGTCGTTAAGCGGAATCTCGGTGCACGTGTCGGGGAGTGTGATCCGCCCGAGGTAGGGCGCGCCTCCGTTGGCATATCCGCCGTGATAGACAACGGCCTGACCGTCGGGTGTCCAGACCTCATGACAGGCCCAGTCGGACTTGCTGCGACCTTCAGTCATCGGTCGAAGCGGCCGGTGCGACTTGCCGTCGAAAAGCCAGATCCGCCTCAGTCCACCATCGGCCGACCACTCGTGATTGTAGAGGATCGATTTCGGATCGACCGGCGAGAACTGAACATGCGTGATCCAGGCCCGCTCGACACGTTCACGCAGTACGCGCTCGCCCGTGCGGGTGTCGTAGACATTCAGCCATGAACAGAGGCCTTCGTCCTGAACGCGCTTGTCGATGTCATGCGCCGGGCGGCCATGGGTTCCCAACGGGCCTTGTAGTGCCCGCGCCTGGGTTGTCGGCACGCACAGGTATCGTCCATCGCTACTGGCATGCATAAAGGCGGTGACTTCATCGTCGCCGATAATGCCCAATGTTTTCGAGTCGCCGCTGAGCGAGACGCCACGAATTTCATCACCTTGCAGGTAGTAGACGATGCCGCAGGTGGTATCGAAACTGACGCTTGCCTTGCCTAATCCCTGATGCGGCCGCCCGTCAAAGTAGACGTAGCTCCAGAGGACGCCGTCCCGGTTCTGCGTCAACGCCCGGCGGCTAAGGGTTGCCCGGTCGAGGGCGTAAAGGTTCACATCGCCATCACAATCGCTGATCACGATGATCGTTTTCATATCATCGGAAACGCTGTGTGAGGTGAAATACAGCAACTGATCATTCGACTGACCATCGGTCAGTCGAATCGGCGTCTGAAGTTGCTCGCGCGTTGCTGGCATGGTTGCACCGACACGGCTTGCCCCAAATCGGGCATGATCAAGCCGCGGCCATGATCTGATCGGTGATCATCTGCACGAGTTGTTCGATGTCGGCCTCGGAATACTGCGAGGGGATCATCGAACCAATCGCTTTTTCGATGGATCGATCGGGCAGGGCACAGGTTCCGCCTCCAACGCTCATCATGCCGCGTGAGCCGAACTCGCCGGTGCTGCTGACGCGCGACAGAAAATCGGTGGCGGCGCAGCTGACTTCGCCTTTCTTGGCCTGATCCATACGCGGGTCATTGAGGCCGAACTTGGCCTTAAGCAGGATCAGGTCGCTCATCTCATCGGGCTTGAGGGTGTTAACGGTGCCTAACTGCTTGGCCAGCAACAAGATGCGCGAGTAGGCATCGACGATTTCGAGCTTGTAATAGCACTGTTCCAGATCGGTATCGAAACAGACGACGCCGTGATTGCCCATCAGGACGGTGTTGGAATCCTTGACGAAAGGCAGGATCGACTCAGCCAGACGCTGGTCGCCGGGCGTGACGTATTTTGCCATCTTCACCGGACCGAGAAACACCTCGGCCTCGGGGTGGATGCAGGTGGGCAACTCAACCCCCGCGATCGCAAACGCTGTCGCGTGCGGCGGGTGGGAGTGGATGACCGCAACGACATCCGGGCGGGCTTTGTAGATCGCCGCGTGCATCAGAAACTCGCTGGACCGCTTTCGCTTGCCCGAGATCTGCTTGCCAGCACCGTCGACGGTGCAGATATCGTCCGGCGACAAATTACCTTTGCTGATGCCCGTTGGCGTGCAAAGAAACTTGTTCGGGCCGAGCCGGTACGAGTGGTTGCCCTCGTTGCCAGCGCAGAACCCTTTTTGCCAGATTCGCTTGCCGATGTCACACAACTGCTGCTTGATCTTGAACTCGTTAGCTACGGGAATGGCCATGACTTAAATCTCCATTTCAATGACGACGTGATCCAGGATCGCCGTCACATAGGCATCCAGGGGGACAATTTTCTCAGGATAAAACGGCATACATGCTTCGCGCGATTCGGTAAAGCAAACGGTTTCGCCATCACCCGCACCAAGGTGATCGTACGCAACGACGGTTTCGGGGCGTTTGGTTGGCTTGCCTGCCAATGCGAATCGGTCCTGGACTTCCAGGATAAGGAAGCGTCCGCCGGCGAGCGTCGGGTAGACGACCGAATGGGTGACGCGACCGATGACTTTGCCGATTCTCATACGGTTCCCAGACTCTTCAGCTCTTGTTCGATTACGACGTCGATTTTTCGCGGCAGTTTGCAGAAACGCACGATCAGGTTTTTCAGCGGGCTCAGCGGCCATTTCTCACGCTCGATGACCATCACATTGGCACCAATGGTGTTGATCGCTTCTTCGACATGGGCCAAGCTGCTGGCGACGACCGCTCGCAGGTTTGAGGCCTTGTTGGCCAGCAACGAAGCGATTGCAGGGTTTTTGGCGACGATCACGCCGCCGTGCGCGGTGCCGGATAGGATCGATTGCGACAGCGTTCGGATCGCACTGATCGCGCGGGAACTGTCTTCAAGGATCGGCATCGGATCGAGCGAAACCTCGCGGGCGCTCATCCCGATGGCGGCCTTGGCGACGCCGTCGGGTCCGTCAGACCACCACAGGTATTTTCCCGCGATCGGCTGTCCGACGACCGCTTTCTGATTCAGATCCAGCGCGATCAGATCGTATCCGACTGCCACTTTATTGTGTCGAACCCAATCCTGTGCCGACGGTGTAAGGCGGGCACGGTAGGGGAGCACGATCTTGCCGTGCGTCTTGAAAAGCAGTTCGAGTTGCCGTTGGGTGAGGATCATGTTGCCTCACTCTCGATGGCACAGATGAAATATCTCACTGGTGAGTGGTCGTGCTGGACCAGATCGCGAGCGCCTTTGCCATCCGAATTGAGCACAACAGTCTGGCCGACGCCAGCGTTGAGGCCGCTGACTGCGACGACCGGATCGTTCTCCGGCTCTCGGGCATTGTTCAACGGCTGAACCACGAGCAACCGCCACCCGTCCATGGACGGATGCTTGAGGGTTGCGGTGGCGTGGCCGATGACTGTGCCGAGTTGCATAGGGGTCGCAGTTTGGAGTTTGAAGTTTGGAGTTTGGAGCAACTCCAAACGTCAAACTCCCAACTCTCCTAAATCATCCTCAAAGATCCAGTAATCATGACTCTTCGATAACGGGTGAAGGTTAGCGGTGTGGTGATTCCTTCGCCGGTGGGGGTGGCGATTGAGTAGCTGAGATATCCCTGTGCACCGAGGCCCAGGCCGGAAGGCGACGCACCGTTGACGACAAACAATGTTGTCGCGGCCTGCCGTCCGAATCGCGTGACGGTATCCATGTTCCGCGAGTGGATGATCGCGGTGTGGCGATAGCCGTGTTCGGATTCGATTGCTTTTTCGATCGCTTCGTTGACATCCCGCACGCGTACGAGGGGGACAAACGGCATCATCTGTTCTTCCTGAACAAAGGGGTGATCGAACTGCGTCTCGCCGAATGCCAGTTGGCAACTCGGCGGCGCTGACGCCCCTGCAATCTCGGCCAGCACGCGTGCATCCCGACCGACGTAGTCCTTGTTAACGTGCGGCTTGCGATCTTCGCCGACCGTAAACGCCTGTGCGGTCAATCGCTCGATCTGTGGGCTGGTCAGTTGCACGGCACCGGCGGTTTGGAGTGCCGAAACGAGCTTGTCATACACACTCTCGACGACCAACACCTGTTTCTCGCCGATGCACAGAAGATTGTTGTCAAACGACGCCCCGGCGATGATCGACTCGGCGGCGTTCTTGATGCAGGCGGTCTCATCGACCACCACGGGCGGGTTGCCCGGACCGGCAACGATCGCGCGTTTGGGCGAGCGAAGTGCCGCACGCGCCACCGCCGGGCCGCCTGTCACGACCAACAGCGAAATCCCGCGATGATTGAAGATCGCATCGGCGCTTTCCAGCGACGGGTTGGCGATGATCGTAATCAGATGCTCGATTCCGAACTTGGCCGCGATTTGCTTGTTGTATTCGCGCACGGCGATGACGGCACAGTTTTTTCCGCTCGGGTGCGGGTTGGCGACAATCGAGTTGCCGCTGGCGACCATGTTGATCACATTGGCGCTGAGCGTTGGGACCGAGTGCGTGACCGGCGTGATGATCC
>JBGSMH010000592.1:0-7690 GCA_041740275.1 Phycisphaerae bacterium | reverse complement strand
GGCGACGTAGAAATCATATGTCCCGGCAGCTAATCCCGAGATTGTCACACCCACGGTGCGACCATTGTTTGTCGTACCTGATGTGGGAAAAATGCCCGTCTTGGCATTGGTGTTGGCGAAAACCGATCCGGCGAGAAGCGTGCTTGTTCCGCCGAGCGTATTGGGAACAAGATTCAGGTTCATCAAATTGCTGGTGGCGCTGGACTCCAATCCAAGATCAATGCCAAGGTTGATCGCGTTTCCGGCAGAGTCGACAGAGACTGTTCCATCGGCGCTGGTAATCAGTCCCCACGATGTTCCGGTAATCCCGCCATGAACCTGACCGGGCGTGTTGGTGTTGGCATCATCGACCGTCGAGCCGAGGTTAATATTGACCTTCAGCAGCGCCGCCGACGCAAACGACGAAGCGACGCAACCCATGAACAGTGAAGTAATCGCGATCCGCAACATTCTCATTCTCCAACTCCGCTAACACATCAGGCTTTTGAATCATCCGGATGACCAATAACATAGTGATACGTCAAGTGGGGCGTGTCAACAAAAATGTGCCAACTTTGTGCAACTGGGTCGATGTGTTTTCGGATTAATGGCTTTAATCGGCGGGCCAACGGCGTATAATGAGGGGTTAAGGAGTGCCAGACGTATGCCTGATAACGAGAAAACGCCCGAAACCCAAGGCAATGTCGCGACCAAGGTCAGGCCGCAGCAGAAGCCCCCGCAGCCGCTCCCGCCATGGAAGGTGTTGCTGCACAATGACGACAAAAACACCGTCGATCATGTGATCAGTTCGATCGTGGAATTGACCCCGCTCAATGAGCAGGACGCCCTCGATCGCACCAAAGAAGCCCATGAAACCGGCGTATCTCTATTGCTGGTGACGCATCGCGAGCGGGCAGAACTGTACCTCGAACAGTTTCAGACCAAGACGCTGAGCGTGACGATCGAACCGGCAGAGTAGTGGCGTTTCGCGAACACTTTGTTTCACAAAGCCCACAGCCTGTCTGTGGGCATTTTTAATATTCGGTCTTCAACTGCTTACTGCCCACTGCCCACTGCAAACTATCCCATGCACGAGTTCGACCTCATCCAGTGGATTCGCCAGCAGCAATCGCCTGATGCGCATGTGCTGATCCCGGCGGCAGATGACCTGGCGATCGTGCGATTCGACCCCACCGACCTTATTCTCATCGGCGTAGACCAAGTGCTGGACGGGGTTCACTTTGATCTGCAAAGCCACTCCCCTTTTGACATCGGCAGGAAGGTGATGAACCGCAATCTTTCCGATTGTGCCGCAATGGCGTGCCTGCCCGCGTCGGCGGTCGTCGCGTGGGCTTTGCCCCGCAAAATCGACCCCGAAACCGTCAAACAATTCTACACCGGCATGAAAGCCGCTGGCGACGCGTTTGCCTGTCCGATCGTGGGTGGCGATACCGCATCTTGGGACCAGAAACTGGTCATCAGCGTCACCATTCTGGGTCGAAGTGCCGGGATCACGCCCGTCCGACGCAGCGGCGCCCGCGTTGGGGATGCGATCTATGTGACCGGCCCGCTCGGGGGCAGCATCCTGGGCAGGCATCTGACCTTCGCCCCGCGCGTCGCCGAGGCGCGGGATCTGGTTCGTCAGTACCCCATCAGCGCGATGATCGACCTGTCAGACGGCCTATCCCGCGATTTAGCCCATATTTGCACCGAAAGCGGCGTGGGAGCGGTTCTTGATGCCGACCTGATCCCCATCCACCCCGACGCCCGACAACTGCCCGGCGATGCGCTTTCCCGTGCCCTGGACGATGGGGAGGACTATGAACTGTGTTTTGCCGGACCAGAAGGGATCAATCGTGCGATTCGGGTCGGGACGATCGTCAAAGAACCGGGTTTGTGGATCGAAAAAGCGGGTGATCGCACGATTGTGAAACCGGGGGGTTTCCAGCACCGACTGGAGATCTGACCGACCCGCTCGGGCACTTTTCTAACCTTTTTTGCGCCCCGGGGTCTTATCATATGTTACGGACAAGGAGTACGAACCATGATGAAGACCCTTATTGCAGGCGGCGCGGTGTTGTTCGGGTGTGCGGCGTTCTCGCAGGCAGACCGATACGACCGTGGATACCGATATGACCGTGGCGATCGCTATTCGCACAATAGCTCCGGCAGGTGGAGCGTAGGCGTCGGCTATTCCAGCGGCGGCTACTACGGCGGCGATCGTTCGTACGTCTCGATTGGATACCGATCCAGCGGCTTCCGTGGCAGCTATACCTACTCCAGCGGGCCAGTCTATTACGCGCCGCAGCCGGTGTATGTCTCGCCGCCGGTGTATTACGCGCCGCGCCCGGTCTATGTCGCCCCGCCCGTGGTGTATCGACCCGCGCCGGTGGTGATCGAACGCCCGGTCTACGTCGCCCCGCCGGTCGTCTATTACCCGACACCGACCTATTACTACCAAAATTGCGGACCCAGCTACTACGGCGGCGTGACCTATTACTACGGCCGGTAAGCTTAATCTCGACGACGACGCAACGCCCACAGACCCAGCGACCCGGTCCCAAAAATTGCCGGTTCGGGGATGGTTGTCGCGTCGGCAGAGGTAACCCAACCATCGCCTGTGACATCGCCGGTCGACCATGTGCCGGGCAATCCAATATGAGCGTTGATAATTGCCAGGTCTGCGGCATTGGCCAGCCCGTCAAGATTGACATCGCCAGGGACGGTTAGAGTCAGCTTGGCGGATGTCGAATCGTACGTGACCGCCAACGCGCGCGTCGGCGACACCGCCACGCCAATCACGCCCGCGAAAACCCCGCTTCGGCCTGACCCGGTGATTAGATCGATCGGGGTGAGGAACGCCAGTGCGGAGGCGTCGATCGCCGACAGATCGATTGTCCCATTCAATCCGACGGTGCCGCTGCTGCTGATGCGAGAACCATTCCCAAGGGTCGTCTTGCTGTCGGCCTCTGCGGAGAGGGTTCGCAGGTGTAGGTTCGGCACCTGGGCTTCCAGGGTCGCGCCCGCTTTAATCGTCACGCTCAGGTTTTGCCCCGCCACGCCGGATTTGATCGTGCCTCCAACCGCATCGGTCTGAAAAATGACTGACCCTGCTTCTATTTTCATCGCGGCCCCGGCCTGATACGCCTGCTCGCCATTGAGGATGAGCTTGGCGTCGCCTTTCTTAGTAATGGTGATGTTCTCGCCGAGGGTTTGAAACGCCCCATGGTTGATGTAGTCGGCCCACGAATTGATGACACCGGTGTGTGTCAGGTCCGTTGCCGTTTCCAGCGTGGCGTTCTGATAGATCCAGACACCGCCTTGATAGTTTTGTGCACGGGTCGCGGTTCTCCAAGTTCCCCCGGCCTGATCAGTGAAGATCATGTGCCCATTGATGCCGGGCGTTCCATTGATGGGATTTGGGCGAACGTGTTGAGGCAGCGACTGCGAGTGGTGGGTGAGAAAGGTCGCATTACCGAGCCGGACTGCACCGTACCCGAGTTCGGCCGTGCCGTTTTGCGTGCGATCCGCGATCAATCCCTCGGCCATCTCGAAAGTCCCCGTGCCATCGCCATAGACCCAGAACTGACGGGTGAAATATGCGTTGTTGATCAGATCGAGTTTGGCATCGGCGCCGAAAACGACTTTCCCCCCCGTCACCAACGCGATATCGAAGTCGTTGGACTGATCAGCTTCAATATCCCCAGCGTAGGTGACGGTGGTATTCCCACGTGCCCCCAAGACGATGTCTTGATTGAAGTTAGTCGCGGTGATCTTGCCGGTAAATGTGCGACTTCCCCCGCCATCAAAATGAATGCCCTGATTGAGCAACGCCGGGACAAAATGGGTGGTCGCGCCAGTGAAGCGCGCGTCACCGACCACCAGGCTGCCTTGGACGATCAGCGCCCCGTTTGAGTTGTTGATGTTAAGGTTTCCGGCGATATTCCCCGACCCCGCCAGCGTAAGCGTGCCCGCGCCGGATTTGGTCAAGCTGGTGGCGGTAAGCGTCGCGGACGTGATTGACTGATCGGCTGTTGTACGAAGGTCGTACCCATCGATCCGGAAATCGACTGTGGCCGCGGAAACATTTCCGGTCACCGACACCACTCCCCCTGCGGTACGGAAGATCGCGTTGTGCGTAGCCGCATTCGGATAGGCTGCATTGGCGGCCCCGTCCCAAAAGTTGGACCCGACCTGCCAGTTCCCTGCCCCACCTTGATCACCAGCGGTTCCGGGGGCCGGATCCCAGAATAAATCGGCCGCCAGCACGTTCGTTGTCGCGAGTAGGAGACTTGAGGTAACCAGAACAGACGTGCGCTGAGGCAACAGCATGGTATTTCTCCGGTTGGCGTTGATGCGTTGACTTGCTCTTAGCGACGCCGACGCAAGCCCAGTAGCCCGAACACGAGCAGACCAAAGGTCGCGGGTTCGGGGATTGGGGTGGTGGTTACCTTCAGTGAATCGATCAGGACGTCACTGTTGGCGTCTGCGGCGCGCCAATAAAGCCGCAGGCCGTCCAGGGTAAGCGTGTTGTCAAAGCTGACGCCGCCAAAAGAGTCAAGCGGGTCCAGTAAGCTTTGTTGTGCCTTAAGCTCGCCGACCTCCCACAACCCGTTGTCGTTATCATCGACCCAGATCTGCTGGTAATCGGGATGAACCAGATACCGGTAATTCTTGTAGGTCGCCGATGCGATTGAGCTTGGCGTGACGACATTTCCGGGTTTGCCCGGACCAGGCGATTGACCTCCGAGCGTGCTGTTGAAGCCGGGTAGCCACCAACTTGTGCCGTTCTTCTCAAACTCGCCCAAGTCCGTCATTCCGCCACCATACTGCAGGATGGTCGATCCGCTGGTTGAGGCCGCCGTCCCGCCACGCATGCGCACCTGATACGCGGGTCGCGCCCACCACGGGTTGCCGTTGGGTGAGTTGGCAAAGTCGTCGTAACGGTCATTCAAGTCCAGATCCAAACCACCGGTGGGATACGCGTGCGTAAAAGTCATGATGAAGCGATTGGATTCACCATTCGTGGCCAATTGGTTCCAACGCATCCTGACGACGACTTCCACTTCGTTGGTCGCGCGTGCGATTGGCGCGGCGAACTGGTGATCAATCGCGCTGAACGTTTTCATGCCCGTGGTAGTGGTGTAACCACCGTTGGTCAATGCCGAAGAGGTAAGGCTGACTGCCCCGCCAGCGGTTTCAAACGCACTGACCGCTCCGGCATTTCCGCCCCAGGTGACAGCCGTGGACAGATCCTTCCACTGCGACAAGTCGCCAAAGCTCTCATTCAGCACGACCCCTGCTGAGGCCGGGCCTGCCGCAAGTGCGACCAAGGTGCATCCGATTGTCATTTGTTGGCAGTTCATAGTGATCCTCTCTCCTCAAAATTCGTACATTTACGCATACGGTTCGGACGCGTCCGATGGTCCACGCGGACAACCGGACGATGCTCGCTACTTCCTCAGGCCTTTCGTCGACGAAGCAAGCTGACCCCGAACATCCCCAGAACGCACGTCGCCAACGGTTCTGGCACAACGACGAGGTTGAAGCCGAGGTTTCCGGACCCGAGTGTTCCGACGTAAGTGTCCTGGGTGAGCAACGCGGACAAGGTCGTCAGGTCCAGTCCTGTCGGGAAGACGTTTCCGAGGTTCCAGATTCCGCTGAATCCGACCGTCGTAAGATCGGTGTTGGAAATCTCGAGGACGGTGGACTTGGCGGTGAAGTTACTGAAGGGCAGGAGCGCGCCGGTGTTGAAGTCAGCACCGCCAGCGGCGTTTTTGAGGACGAAGTTGGTGATGACCGCTCCGGTGGCCTTGGCGGCGTCGAGTTTGACGTTTCCGGTGGTGGGGTCGTATACCAGATCGGCATTGGTCGGTGCGCTGGGCGATGCCAGCGTGGCGCCAAACGCACCAAAGACAACGCCGAAGTCGCCGTTGCCGATCTCGCCGTCGTTGTCGGCATCACCATCGGCCCACACCTTACCAGTCTGACCAAAGTTGCCGAAAACAAGACCGAAATCGCCATTGTCCACCTCGCCTGAGCGATCCGCATCGCCGGCGTGATATTCGACAACCTTGATGTCCGTAAAGCCCATCCGTCCATTGACGCGATCTGTCGTCAAGAGGTCTGGATGCCGAACGTCTGCAGTGTTGAGAGTGCCCGCGGTTTGGTTCCTGTAGGCAGATAGCACGACATAATTGAAGCCGCTCACTGAAGTACGCGCAGCAGCCATATTAGCCGCGACGGTTGATGTCCCAATATTGTTTGCGGCGACATCCTGCCAGTTGAGGGTCGCGCCTGCGTTCCCAGAAACATTGTTCAGCGCACGCGACTCCACGTTCAAATCTGTCCCAGCCAAGGTGCCGCTACCTGCACCAACGTAGCGGACGACAAACTCAGTCCTGGCGACCTTGCCTAGGACACTGCTGTTGGTGTTGTTGTTGCCGCTGTTTGGCAAATCGGAGCCAGCATTGCTCAAGCTGGTTCCGTTAAAGAAGTTGCCGTCCCAGCCGTAGATCGTGTTGTCGATGTTGCTTTCCCCGCCAGCCTTGCCGTTGCCGATGGCAGAACGAATGCCGTTTGGGTTCTGTGCCAGGTTGTTAAAGGCGCCTGACCAAACCGTTCGAAACTGCACGCCGCTACCACTCAAGTCCAGCAGTGCAACGTCCGCTTTGTAGGTCTCGTTGTTCGTTCGACCCAAATTGCTGTAGGCACCATACTCAACGACGAGGACTTTGTCTGATGAGAGCGTGGTCGACACGGGAATCGCCGCCAGACCCATATCAGCGGCGAACAGCGTGCTCACTGGTGCTGCATCGGTGACGATACCATTGACCGTATCCAGACGATTAAAGGCGAGTCCATTGCCCCAGATTCCACCCGTGTAACCGCCGCCTGAACTACCGATGCCATTGGTAAAGATTCCGGTACTAGTTGAGGTTAGCGTTCCCCCCGGGAGCGGTCCGCCGGTCGTAAGGTCTGCATTGATCAAGGTGCCTGCCATCGCCTGCGAAGCAACAGCACATGCCGCGGCGGCGGCGATTGCGGATAGATATGAACGATTCATCGAATCCTCTCCTCTATGTGGGGCATGGCGCCCCGGCCTTTGGAAATGAGATACATCCAACACAACAGGTCACCGCCGTATCGACGGGGTAACGTTTAGGTCCGGTATCAGCTTTCGTTTTCTCGTGCCCGGCGAGCGGGCGGATTTGCGCTTCTCTTCATGACGATCCTCTCCACGTCAGAAAGAAGAATACACGACGCAATATCGGTGAGTAAAGAAAAAAAAATACAAATATGCGAATTTCGCCAATACAGGGCCGCGATCCCGCCATAAATCGCCTAATTGCAGTTGATTTCGCATGATTTGGAGAGGACTAAATATCATGTGGCAAGATGCCGCATGTGTCGCTTGGATTGCTGAACACGGTTGTTTTGCGACACTTTATAGAATCGCGACACCGCCTGTTCATAATCGCGACAGCGCGATATCCGGCCCGCGCTCATTGCGCGGCGGTCGACGGGCTTTGTCGCGCACCCTGATCATTTGACGACACCCGATGCGCGCGGGATATATGAACGGTTTTCCGCCGCGACACATTGTCGCGGGGGGAAATTAGACCCGTTATTCACACACTCTCGCACAGGATTTGATCAACATGAGCAACAAGATTCGATGGGGCATTCTCGGTACCGGCGCGATCGCCAA
>JBGSMH010000591.1:0-6790 GCA_041740275.1 Phycisphaerae bacterium | reverse complement strand
TGGAGGTGCTGCGATCCCCTTTGCGCGGCGATCGGCTGGAATCGAGTATGCCCCGGCCGTAAATCTTGTTGCCGTCGGCGTTGCCCATGATCAGGTGGCCATAAACGACCGCACCGGGGGCGAGATAGACATCCTGTCCGGGTTTGATCGAAGTCCAACCGATCGTGTGCTGGCCGGGACCGAAATAAAGGAGGTTCGGACCGCCGGCTTTGGGCGGATTGACCTCAGGCGGATTGGCAAACAGAAGTAGCGGCGCGATGGGCGAACCGTTGGGCTCAATGGAATATTGGCCGGGCTTGGTGATGCGAAACGTGATCGTATTGTCTTTGATCGCTGGTGTGATGCCGTGGCGCAGCGGTCTGATCGTGGCGGTGCGAAGCGTGGTCGCTGCGTCGCCTTTGACGCGTACCGTCACTTCCACCGGTTCCGACATATCAAACCCACAAAATGCGGCGGGTTTGGCGGATGTTGTTTCAGGCGGGTCTTTTCGAGCGCGTCCCTGCTCGTCGTAGATATCGCCGACCTTGGCCGCATAAGTAAACGCGGGCTTGCCGTTGATCTGGACTTCATACAGATCCGATGCCGCCACACCTTCGGGCGTTCGGTAAATGACTTGCGCGATCGCCGGGGCAGTTACGAGAAGCAGCAACAATAGAATGAGTGTGGCGCGGAGGATCATCGCAGTTGCTCCAAGAGGCAAAAGTGCTTGTCGCACGAATCGATCGCCGCCCGATGCCGCCACGCACAGGCCGTGATGATCAGGTCCGCCGTCGGTACGGTCAGGCCTTGGGCACGAGCACGTTTGGTCAGATCAACCGAGGTTTTCCAAACCTCATCATCGATGGTCAACGGCTCGACCAACTCTTCCAGACGGTTCATGATCGCCACTTCGGCTTCGCCCGCCATCCCGTTCCAGAGTTCGATTCGAACGACATCGCACCAAACCGCAGCACGATCCTTCACCAACTGCGTGACGCGGTTTCGGACAAGCGGATCATGTTCCGGACGAAACAGGTGGATCCAGCTTGAGGTATCAACCAGCGTGATCTGGCGCATATCGCCCCCGCTCTTGACGCATTTCCATGAGTTCTTCCTGCGTCATGAAGGTGTCGGACGTGCCGAGCATTTTGATGAGGTCATCGACCTTCTGACGTCGGACAAACTCCCGCAGGCCGCCCACGACCGCATCTCGCTTGGTTGCGGACTTCGTGAGCTTCATGACTTCCGCCATGACGTCGTCTGGAATATCAATTGTCGTCTTCACGGAATCAATTATCGGCAAAAAAGGATTCCGAATCAAGAGAAATCGGAATCCGATTGGCTATCGATCTAATTCCGCCGCGATGATGTTGAGGCTTCCTAGGATCGCGGGGACGTCGGAGATTTGGTGGCCTTCGATGAGTTTTGGGAAGACCTGGTAGTTGATAAAGCTCCCCGGGCGGGTGCGGACTCGCCAGGGCTTGTTTTCGCCATTGGAGACGATGTAGTAGCCGAGTTCGCCATTGCCGGACTCGATGCAGCCGTAGACCTCGCCGCGCGGGGCATCGAAGCCGCGGTTGGTCATAATCAGCTCAAAATGCTGAATCAATCCTTCGATACTGCTGTAGACCTGATCTTTGGGCGGCAACACTTCCTTGCCCTCCGGGCTGACATTGACCGGGCCGGCGGGGATGTTGTCGATCAACTGCTTGATAATGTGGGCCGACTGCTTCATCTCTTCCATGCGGATCAGATAGCGGGCGTAGACGTCGCCGGTCTTCATGATGGGAACCTGGAAATCGACGCGCTTGGCGCCCTGTCCGTCCCAATTGTCGGCAAAGCAGAGGTACGGTTCATCCTTGCGGACATCACGTTCGACCCCCGCCGCCCGTGCGATCGGGCCGGACAGGCTCCAGGCGATCGCGTCTTCTTTAGTGATCCGCCCGACGCCTTTGGTTCGATCGACGAAGATGCGATTTTTATTCAACAGCTTTTCGACATCCAACAACGCCTTGGGCAGCTCGACATCGACAAACCGGTGTACCATTTTTTGAAACATGGCTTCATCGGGCAGGTCTTGATTCAGCCCGCCGACGCGGGTCCAGGAATTGTGGTATCGCTGTCCGGACATGTATTCGAGGATGTCGTAAATCGTTTCTTTTTCGTTGAAAACGTATAGAAACGCCGTCAACGCGCCCAAATCCAGCCCGGCGGCGCTGACGCACAGCAGGTGGGACTGGATACGACCCAGCTCGCCAGCGATGGTGCGAAGGGCTTTGCAGCGGGGAGTGAGTTCGATCCCCATCAGCTTTTCGGTCGCCAGATGCCACGCCAGTTCGTTATAGACCGGGGCCGAGTAATCCATGCGATCGACGATGGTGACAAACTGGTTGTAGTTGAGGTGTTCGCCGAGCTTTTCGAATCCCGAATGCAGATACCCAATGTGCGGCGTGCATTTGATGATGCGTTCGCCATCAAGTTCCAGCACCAGCCGCAGCGTCGTGTGGGTCGCCGGGTGCTGCGGACCGAAGTTCAGCGTCCATCGATTGCCCTGATCGGGCGCCGGTTCGGTGGAGAGCAGATCGTTTGGGGCTTCGCTGAGCGTGTAGGGCATACCAATTACCTCATTCGGACCCGCAACATTCGACACGGACGGCGGGAGGGACTGGATTGTAGCGAACATGGCTTGGGTTGCCATGATGAAGAAGATTCTGCTTGTTTGTCGGCTCAGAAATGGTGTAATACAGGAAAGCCCCTGGGGGTTTATCAGTCGAAATCGATACTTCTGTTGTAAGGCACGACCATGCGTTTCAAGAAAATTGTAAGGGCTTGTGTGGAGACGCTGGAATCGCGTCAGCTTTTGAGCGGCGACCCATTGTTGGGGTCGGCGTTGGATGTGCCGGGGGGGCGCGATCCCAACCGATTCTATCTGGTCGGCAACAGCATGACCGAAGGGGTGGGCTTCAACAGCGTTTACACCTACCTGTCGGCGGGCGGGCCGACGTCTATGGGCCGAATGACCAACGGTGGGCGATCGATCGCCGAGCTTTATCACCGCGACGGCACTCCCCTTTCTCGCGGGATCGATCCTGCTCAGCCGGGCAATACCAACCCGTTTGGAGATTATGTCTCGGCGTTTACCCGGCAGTGGGATGTGCTCACGCTCCAACCGCACGATCGGCGTCATCTGACGGATATCCGCAATGGCCGAGAAGAGGCGGTTGTGCCCAATGTCCTCAAGTTCATGCGCGACCTGTCGGTCAACAGCCCTGACGCCCATGTTTTCGTCTATTCCCGCACGCCTCGGCGGACGGATGTCGATGTAAATGTGGTTCCGACGGGTCAGACGTTTGACTACTCCGACATCTGGACGCGCAACTACGTCGATACCGGATCGACCGCCAGTGCCAATTATTTCTCGCGATCATCCGTCACGCAGTTGATGTCGCATCTGCACGCCGCACAACTGGCCGATCCGATCGCCAGCCAGATGCCGCTGATCCGGCTCATCCCAGCCGGCGAAGTGTTTTATGTCATTGACCAGATGATCAAGACCGGCGCTTTTGCGGGCACGGGCATCGACTCGATCACCGATTTTTACAGTGACATGTCGCACCCGGCGTACGATATCGCATCCTACGCGCTGGGGCTGACGTTCAATGCGGTCCTCACTGGTGCCGACCCGCGCGGGATCGCGGCGAACTCGGGTTACACCGGAAACGGTCCCTGGCTGGCCAATAACCGCATTCAGCAGTTGATTCAGCAGGCGGTTTACGATGGGATCCATTTCCCTGGGTACGCCGGGTATGTCGCGCCGACCTTTGATGATGTCGCCGCCACCGGCACGGTGCGGGTGAATGTGCAGGATGTGACCGATGCCCCGCTGGCCGGGCAGCCGGTTTATCTGGATTTCAATGACAACGGCTCGCTGGACGCCGATGAACCCGCCGCGATGACCGATGCCAGTGGGTTTGCCGTGATCAGCGGCGTGCGCGCGGGGGACTATTCGCTGCGGATCGTCGGCACGTCTGCCGAGACGACCACCATCATCCGCGCCGGATATGCGTCGCTGGCGAGCATCCAGTCCGATGCCGCCGCGATCACCACCAACGTCGCGCCAGGCACGATCCAGGTCAATCTTTTCGACGATACCGTTCGCAATGCAAAACGCGATCCCGCAGAACCCGGTCGCGCCGGGGTGCGCGTCTTTATCGATACCGACGGAGACGGCACGCTCGACAGCAACGAACGCCAAACCACCACCAACGCCAGCGGCGTCGCGTCGTTCAGCGACGTGTTGCCGGGCCGATACACGGTCAATATCGTTGGGGCGTATCTCACGACCGCGGCCCATCGCGATGTCTGGGTTATTGACAGCCAGCCCGTGCGATCGGTGGATGTCGGTGTCTTTGCCCTAGCCCCCGTGATCAGCCCGCCGCCGGTTTCCAACACCGGTTCGATCGCCGGGATTCAATTCAATGACTCGAACCTGAATGGCTTCTACGAGATCGGCGAGCCTGTCGGCAGTGGCCGCACGATGTACCTGGACCTGAATAACAACGGCAAACTCGACAGCTTGGAGCCGTCTGTCAAGACAGACGCCTCGGGCGCCTTCAAGTTCAATAATCTGACGCCCGGAACGTACAAGGTGCGTCGGGTCTTTACGTCTGGCTACACGTACAGCGTGGTGCCATCTGACGTGACTGTGCTGGCCGGACAGTCGATCACCGGTGCGAACGTGGGCAGCCGCTCGACGAGCAGTGTCCCGCCACCACCACCGCCACCACCGCCCCCGAGCACGACCGGCTCGATCGCCGGCGCGCAGTTCAACGACTCGAACCTCAACGGGATTTACGAGATCGGCGAACCCGTTGGCAGTGGCCGGACGATGTACCTGGACCTGAACAACAACGGCAAGCTGGACACCGCCGAGCCGTCCGTCAAAACAGACGCCTCGGGCGCGTTCAAGTTCAATAATCTGACACCCGGAACGTACAAAGTGCGTCTGGTCTTTACGTCTGGCTACACCTACAGCGTGGTGCCATCTGACGTGACCGTGCTTGCCGGTCAGTCGATCACCGGTGCGAACGTGGGCAGTACGACGACCGGCAGTGTCCCGCCTCCCGGGAACACCGGTTCGATCGCCGGGATTCAATTCAATGACTCGAACCTGAATGGCTTCTATGAGATCGGCGAGCCTGTCGGCAGTGGCCGGACCATGTATCTGGACCTGAACAACAATGGCAAGCTGGATACCGCCGAGCCGTCCGTCAAAACAGACGCCTCGGGCACCTTCAAGTTCAATAATCTGACACCCGGAACCTACAAAGTGCGTCGGGTCTTTACGACCGGCTACACCTACAGTGTGGTCCCGCCCGACGTAACCGTATTGGCCGGTCAGTCCGTTACCGGCGTTGGTGTGGGGAGCAAGGCGACTTAGGCATTCTGCAAAGGGTGGACTCGTTCTTGGCGGTAGCAAACCCGCTGCGGGTTGCCGTGGGGGAGGATATGCCGATACTGAGGGGGATTATCGAAAGTCTAAAAAGCTACTATGTCCGACAAATCTGAACATCCCCCGCTTCCTGAAGCGTTTGCGGCGCTGGGCGTCCGCAACTCTGTGCTGAAGGGTCTGGCGGTCCTCAATTACGTCACCCCGTCCGAAATCCAGCAGATGCTGATCCCCAAAGCCCTGCAAGGCGGCGACCTGCTCGGGCAGGCGCGCACCGGAACGGGCAAGACCGCCGCGTTTGGCATCCCAGTGCTGTGTCGGGCCGTAAAAGGCGAAGGCATCCAGTCGCTCATCCTCACCCCCACGCGTGAGCTTGCAGTGCAGGTGGCCGACGAAATCCGACGCATGGGGCAATTCACGCCGCTGCGCTGCATT
Source organism: Phycisphaerae bacterium (assembly GCA_041740275.1). GTDB lineage: Bacteria > Planctomycetota > Phycisphaerae > Tepidisphaerales > Tepidisphaeraceae > BPJO01. The sequence goes on along the minus strand of JBGSMH010000591.1, from coordinate 927 downwards.
GCGGTCTATGGCGGGCAGAAGATCGCCGGGGACATCAAAGCCCTGCACGCCAAACCCGAGATCGTCGTCGGCACACCCGGCCGAGTGATTGACCTGCTTGATCGCCGTCAATTGTCGCTGGCGGATATCCGTTTCATGATCCTCGATGAAGTCGATCGCATGCTCGACATCGGCTTTCGCGACGACATCCGCAACATTCTGTCGCGTATCAAAGGCGGATCGGGCTTTCGCGTCCGCGATAATGATCCGCCGTCCAGCGACAGCGATCACCGATCGGGCGAATCGCGCTCGCACCAGACGATCTTCGTCTCGGCGACCTTCACCGAAGAGATCGAACGACTCGCACGCAGGTTTATGCAAGAGCCGGTTGAGAAACTCGTCGCACCCGGTGCCGACGACAAACCGACCGTCGACAAAGTCGAACAGTATTACATCTCGGTCGAACCGTGGGACAAATATCGGATGATGCGGGCGCTGATCGAGCAGGAAAAGCCCGAACTGGCGATCGTCTTTACCCGCACCAAGCACGGTGCGGAAAAACTGGCGAAGAATCTGTCGCATGACGGGATCGATTGCCGCGAAATCCATGGCAATCTGGCGCAGAACAAGCGCGACCGGGTGATGAAAAACTTCAAGACCGGCAAGTTTGATGTGCTGGTCGCCACCGATCTGGCCAGCCGCGGGATCGACGTCGCGGATATCAGCCACATCATCAATTACGACGTGCCCGAAGACCCCGAGGCGTATATCCATCGCATCGGCCGAACCGCGCGTATGGGCAAAGGTGGCAAGGCGTTTACGCTGGTCACGCGTGAGCAAGGCGACGAGCTGACGCGAATCGAAAACCTGATCAACATGATCATCGCCGAGATGAAGATCGAGGGCTTTAACCATCGCCCGCCACCCGATCGCGGCCCGGCCGAGCCC
>JBGSMH010000590.1:0-3292 GCA_041740275.1 Phycisphaerae bacterium | reverse complement strand
ACAACTCGCGCAAACCTTTCAAGTACCCGTCCGCCGGTGCGATCAGCCCCATATTGCCGGCGATCGGCTCGACCGCGATGCAGGCGATCTGGCCGGGGAACTTTTGCAGCACCTGTTTTACATCATCCAGATTGTTGTAGTGGACCAATATGGTGTTGCCTGTGGTCGATTTGGGGACGCCCGGAGAAGAGGGCGTGCCGTGCGTGAGAGCGCCAGATCCGGCATCGACCAGCAACGCATCAGAATGTCCGTGGTAGCACCCGATACATTTAACGATCAGGTCGCGGCCGGTGGCGGCGCGAGCGAGGCGGATCGCGCTCATGGCGGCCTCGGTGCCGGAATTGACGAAGCGGATCATTTCCATCCCGGGTAACGCCGACAGGATCAACTCCGCCAGCCGCGTTTCGCCTTCGGTGGGGGCACCGTAGGTCGTGCCTTTGCCCAGCGCCTTGGTGATGGCGGTCACGACCACCTCATGGGCATGCCCGACAATCAGCGGCCCATAGCTGCCGACGTAATCGACATAGCTGTTGCCATCCAGATCGGTGACGCGGCACCCGCGACCTTCCTTGATGAACCGGGGCGTGCCCCCGACTGCCCCAAACGCACGCACGGGCGAAGAGACTCCACCCGGCATCACTTTACGCGCCTTGGCAAAAGCGGCCTCGGAATGCGCGATCGATCGAACTTCGTTTGACATCGTGAATAGATGAAACGGGATTTTGTCCAATGATGCAAGCGTTCTATCGCATCGCGGGGGAAGTCGCGATACACTTTGACGCATGGTGCGATCATCTCTATTGGTGCTGTGTGTGTCGGCGGGACTTTGCGGGCTGAGCGGGTGCAGCAATGACCCCGAACCGCGGCCGCTTGGCGCGGATCAGTTTTATCGACCCACCGATCAAAGCGGGGCACTTCCGCCCGGACCAAGACCCACGCCCGTCCAACCCACGCCGCCCAGTGCGATCGATACACAGAAAGCCGCCGAGGCCTTTCGCACGGTCGCGGGCGAGGTGAAGCCAGCGACATCGCAGCCGACCACCGTACCGACAACTGTTCCGACGGGTGCAAAAACGCCATCGTTTGCCGAAGGGCAGTTTATCAATCTTGGCGGGGTGATTGCAGAAGTTAACGGCAACCCCGTATACGCCGACGATGTATTGCGCGAAGTCGCACCAGCGCTGGCGGCGCGGGCGAAAGATTTGGAGCTGGAAAAGTTCAAAGCGGCTGCGGCACAGGAGATCAGCCGTCAGGTGGATGACATGATCCGCGCCGAGGTCGAGTTCGCCGCCGCCGATCGCAACACTGCCCGGGACGACAAAGAACTGGCCGAGCGGTTGACCGAGCAGTGGCGGAGCGAAACCATCACCGCCAATAAAGGATCGATCGAAGCCACCCGTGCGGCGTTCCGCGAGCAGGGGATGTCGCTCGAAGACGCGACCAAGGAACGCTATCGCATCAACTTGGTGCGGGTCTATTACACCAAAAAATTGTTCCCGCGCGTTCAGGTGACCGCCGCCGGGATGCGGTCGTATTACGAGGCGAATAAGGAGACGAAGTTTACGGTGCATGACAACGCGACGTTTCGGTTGATCAAAGCCAGCAGCAAAGATTTCGGCTCGGAAGCGGCCGCCAAGTTGAAGATCGACGATCTGCATGCCCGCGCCGTCAAAGGCGAGGACTTTGAAGAACTGGCCAAGTTCAATCAAGACCCGATGTTGCTCAAAAGCAAGGGGATGATGGGCCCGATCGATCGCGGCGCTTATGTTCTGGAGGATGTCGAAAAAGCGATATGGGCGACCGATGTCGGGCAGATCACGCCCGTGGTGAAGGTGGGAGGCGACTATTACTTTGCCAAAGTGCTGGAAAAGAAACTGGGGCGGGTGATGGCGTTTTCGGAAGAGGCGGTGCAGAAGCAGATCAGCGACGCGGTCCGGGCCGAGCAGTTTGGCAAGATGCGCAAGGACATGGATCAGCAACTTCGCAAGGATTCGGTCGTGACCAAGAATCCGCAGATGTACGAAAACGCGTTGCAGATGGCAGTCCAGAGCTATCCGCAGTGGCGAAATCGGTAAGATGATAATGGGTGCTTGGGCATGGGAATACTGTTTATCGATCTTGGCGAGGTGCGCACGTTCGAGTTGAACGGGCACGGTGCGCGCACGATCGGGCGTGACGCCAAGAACGATATTGTCATCACCCATCCGACGGTTTCACGCCACCATGCCCGGATCGAGCCAACCGCCGACGGGTCGTATGTGTTGATCGATTTCAATAGCCGCAACGGCACGCGCATCAACGGACGCGCCGTCGCCAGCAGCGAACTATTGCACGATGGGGCGCGGATGCGGATCGGGCATGTCCGGGCCTGGTTTTTCAGATCGATGCCAGGCAAATTGCCACGATCGATCAGCAATCGCGATCGCGGGATCATCTTCAAATGCGAGTGCGGCCAGCGACTGTGGTCGGCATCGGATACCGCAGGCATGTCCGTCACATGCGGCGGGTGTAATAAATCGATCGAAGTCCCGGATTCATCCACCCTGTCTGCCGCCGAACAAGCCAGTAGCGGGACCGTCGCGGGGGTGTCGGTCGTTGAAGAAACCTCGAAGGAGAAGGTCGTCTGCGGCGTCTGTCAGTGGCCGGTGGAGAAAGACGAGCGGGCGCACAAGTGTCCGGCGTGTGGGATGGATTTTCACATCGACTGCTGGATAGAAAATCAGGGATGTTCTGCCTATGGCTGCTCGCAAGTGAACTTGCTGGCGGAAAAGGTTGAACGACCGGCTGCTCCGGTTGCGGCGTCGCATGCAGCCAGTCCCGGCGTAACAGTCGCGACCGAACCGGCCGCACCTGCGGTGGCGTGGGCGCACGCGATTTTGGCGATGTCGGTGGTTAGTGCGCTATTGGGACTGTTGTCGTTCGGATTGCCGTGCGTGTTGATCGCGTTGGTTGCGATCGGCCGGATGATCGTCGTTCGCGACGCCAAACGAATGATCCTGACCGCCGCCGTCCTGATTGCGGTGGTGGGGATGGCGGCGGGGTACATGATCAGCCGGTTCTGGTGGCTGAACGAAAAGCTATTCGCGTTCTGATCGGTTCAATTGGCGCAAATAAAACGGGCGGGATCAGCATTGGCTGAACCCGCCCGTATTTCGTTGTCGGCTGGTAGATCCAGGACCAACTATTCCTTGACTTCATATTCGGCGTCGATGACGTCGTCGTCCTTCTTGGCTTTGGTGCCGCGATTCGATTCGGCCTCGGGCGCTTCGCCGCCCGCAGCACCTGCTGCACC
>JBGSMH010000589.1:0-2826 GCA_041740275.1 Phycisphaerae bacterium | reverse complement strand
CGACGCGAACGGTGCTGGTCGGAAGCAACAAGTGGTCGCAATGCAGCACATTTCCGGCGTTGGACGTACCGGATGACAAGCACCTGATGCTGACGTTTCACTTTTACAACCCCATGCTGATTACGCACTATCAGGCACCATGGACTCCACAGATCGCACAATACAAAGGTCCGGTTCAATATCCTGGCAAACCGATCGCGGATGCGGAATGGGCGAAGTTGCCGGAGGCGATAAAGTCGGATCTGGCCGAGGCGAATAAGCCGTTTGGGATCGAGGACATGGAAAATCAGATCGCACTTCCGCTGGCGGTGGCGAAGCGGACGGGATTGCCGCTGCATTGCGGCGAGTTTGGCGTGGTGAGCAACACGCCGGATGCGGTGCGGATCGCTTGGTACCGGGACATGTTAAAGGTACTCGGCCGCCACGGGATCGCGTGGAGCAACTGGGATTACAAAGGCGGTTTCGGATTGATCGATTCGGCGGGTAACGAGACCGCCGCCAAGCGCGGGTTGATCGGCTGATGCGAGGTTTTATATGCACAATCCGTGCCAATCAGTGGACTTTTTAGTCTTTTATGTGCGGCATGATGTCGCACCCCTTTAATTTTTCGCTGAAAACGGGCATAAGGTGTTTATTGAAAGACGTTTCTGTTGTAACCGGCGTCAGGTTCGCTATCTTCACGCATCGCATTTTTGTTGACAGTCACATTGGGTCGCACTGAACATGGCAGAGAAACATACCTCTCAATACGTCTTCCCGAAGACGGCTAACCTTGTGTTGCCGCTTCTGGTTTTGTTGGTGATCGGTGCCGGGATGTATGTACCGACCGTCGTGGGTTTGGGCGCTTCGCCTGAAAACACCGACGTCGGCTATCAACCCGCCCAACCCGTCCCGTACAGCCACGCCATGCACGTCGGCCAGCTCGGAATGGATTGTCGCTACTGTCACACCACCGTCGATCAAGCCGCTTTTGCCGCCATCCCCCCGACGCAATCCTGCATGAACTGCCACACCAATGTCCGCGCCGATTCGCCAAAACTGGCGGCGGTGCGGGAATCGTTTGCGACCGGCAAGTCCATCGAATGGGTCAAGGTTCACGATCTGCCCGACTACGCCTATTTCAATCACTCGGCACACGTCAACAAAGGCGTCTCCTGTGTCGATTGTCACGGGCGCGTCGATCACATGGGTGAAGAAGGCGTCTATCAGGCCAAGAACCTGTCGATGGGCTGGTGTCTGGATTGTCACCGCAATCCGGAGACCGTGCTGCGTCCCAAAGATCAAGTGACCAACCTCGGCTGGACGCCCGATCAGTTGGTCGAAGCCAAAGTGGGCAGTGAAAGCCACAAGATTCTGACCGAGTTGCAGGACAAGCATCAGCTTAAGCCCACAGACAAGATCACCCAGAAAATGCTCGGCGATCATCTGAAGATCAAATACGGGATTCGTGACCACCAATTCATGACCAGTTGCTCAACGTGCCACCGATGAACGAAGACCATCCCCAAGCCGCAGGACGAACGTACTGGCAGTCGCTGAACGAACTGGCGAACACGCCCGGCGTCCGCGCCGCGATCGAAAACGAGTTTCCGAACTACGACCCCAACGAAATGGTCGGCACCAGTCGCCGACGTTTCCTGCAACTCGCCGGTGCGTCGATGGCGCTGGCAGGGGTGACGCTGACGGGCTGTCGTCGTTGGCCTAAGGAAAACGTCGTCGCGCAGTCGTCGCGCCCGCAAGACCGCATCCCCGGCGTGCCCGAACAGTACGCAACCGCCTTTGAACTGGGCGGCTACGCTCAGCCGCTGCTGGTCAGCAGTTACGACGGTCGCCCGATCAAGGTCGAAGGCAATCCGATCCACCCGCTATGCGCCACTTTCGTGGGACAAAAGCGTCAACTCGGGGCTTCAACGATTCACGCCCAGGCGAGTTTGCTGGAGATGTACGATCCGGAGCGTTCGCGCTCGGTTTTGCACTACACGAATACCAACCGTCGCGAGGCCGGGACGATCGACGCGTTTCTGACCGCGTTTGCTGCCAAAGCCAAGAGCGGCAAGATCGCGATTCTCAGCGAAGCCACCTCCAGCCCGACGACGCAGGACGCATTCAAGCGATTTGTCACAAAGTTTGCCGGGGCAAAGGTTTACGAATTCGAGCCGATCTCAACCGACAATCAGTACGCCGCCGACAAGCAGGCGTTTGGTCAGCCGGTGAGACAGGTGTTTAGTCTGGCCAAAGCCGACCGGATCGTCAGCTTTGATGCGGATATTCTGGGTCTGCACCCCTACTCATTAAGGCACGCCAACGACTGGGCCAAGCGTCGCAAGTCGGCAGACACCGACAAGACGATGAACCGCATGTATGTGGTTGAATCGGGCTTTTCGACCACCGGCACGGTCGCCGACGAACGTTTCCCAGCCAGTGTGCATGTCATCGAGCAGATGGTGCTCCAACTGGCTCACAAAGCCGGCCTGGAAAGCGGTCAGGGCGGTCTCGATGCCCGTCAGGTCGCATTCATCGACAAACTCTGGAAAGACATCGAAGCCCACTCCGGCAAAGTCGTCATCGCCGGTGGATCGCATTTGCGTCCGGACGTGTTGGGCGTGATCAATGCGATCAACGGCAAGCTCGGCGCGATCGGAGCGACGATCGATCTTCGACCTGAAACCGATCGCCCGACCCATGTCGAACAGATCCGCGCGCTGGTCGATTCGATCAATGCCGGAAACGTTGATGCCCTGCTGATCCTTGGCGGCAACCCCGCGTTCGACGCCCCGGCGGATCTGGAGTTCGGCGGCGCGATCAGCAAGGTCTCCTCCAAAGGCA
>JBGSMH010000588.1:0-9410 GCA_041740275.1 Phycisphaerae bacterium | reverse complement strand
CCGTCACACCAGACGATTTTGTCCGGCTTGGTGAGGTGCGCCATCTTGGCGACCCACTCGACGACATGTTTGTTCGCTTTACCGACAGGCGCATTCACAGCTTCCATAGTGCAGTCTTCCTTTCGAACGTCCCTCGATCGTTCGTCGTTAATGTCCGATCCAGGATTTGCGATTTCCCGTTCGTATTTGTCTACGCCGGTCGATCGAAGCGGGCCTGAATCCGTTTACTGCCTTCCCGCAACCATTTGATTGTCTTTCTCCTCTTGACGGGTTTCGACGATCTTCATCCAGGCCTGTTTGGTCTTGAGGCTGGAGGCCAGATCCGCAACCGTCGTCGTCGCCAGGTAATCCTTGAGCCGCTGGCGAATCGGCTTGTAGAGGTCGTGCTGTGGGCACGGCTGATGGTCGTTACACTTGTCCAGCCCGACAGCACAGCGGTCGAGATGGATCGGTCCGTCGATCGACTCGACGATGTCTTTGAGCGTGATTTCGTGGGCGGGTCGAGCAAGTGTAAACCCCCCGCCGCGACCTTTGGCGCTTTTCAGCAGACCGGCTTTGACCAGACGCTGGAAGACCTTGGCTAAGAAATCGCGTGGCAGGGTCGTACCGGCGACCAGATCATCGAGCATCATGCTCCGACCATCGGTGGTGCGACCGGCAAGTTCTGCCAGTCCGCGGATCGCGTACTCCGTTGTTGTCGTGAAAATCATTCGCCGACCTCTATACTTTGATTCCTACAGCGGACATTTTTATCCGATTATCCGCTGAACGTCAATAGGACATGGTTATCCTTTTATAGCAAGGAGGGGCGTTGGGCAAGAGCGGCTTATCTGCTCAGGAATCGCTTGAAATTGCCCCGGAACAGGTCATCGCTGGTCTTTTCGATCATCGCACGCGTGACGTGCAGTCCGGCGGTCGCCAGATCGACAAACTTATCCGCCAGCACGTTGCCGATGATCTGACGGCTATGCGTCCACTTATAAACCAGTTGATCCAGCACCCGCGCATCGGAGTGTTGCGGGATAAACGTCGGTCCGAGCAGTTCGAACCGCATCCGCGTGATCTCGTCGATGATGCTGGGATTGTTGGTGAACCACCAGCAGCCAAAGACCATCAGATTGCTGAACTTCCGGGCCGCCACGCATAGTTCGTGCTGATTTTCGCGCGAGAGCATGGTGACGAAAAACCGGTTGGCCGGATGAGCGCTGAGGATGTTGGTCAGCGAGGTGATGTCGGATTTTCCGACCATGTCGCCGGCATCGCGCAAAGGCGGGTTCACCCGCAATCGGCTGCCGATCATCATCGCAAAGGGAAGATCAAACTCGGCGCAGACCGGCAAGACAACCTGATCAAGAATCGTCTGCCCGGCGTCGCCCGAAGGGTATCGGAAATCCGGCGGGAGGCTGACCGCCAGATAGATGGCCTTCTGCAGTTTGATCCAGTGTCGCAGAAACCGCCTGGCGTTCTCGAACGACGCTGCATCGGGCGTCGACGATGCGGGATAACCCCATTCGGACAGTTTTTTCGACGTCGACTCCCAGTCGCGCAGGAGCGGATCGATGCGCAGGACGGCGCTGAAGCGCGGGTCGTCGCCGACGTTCGGGTTGGCGATCCATCGGCTGCGCTCGTTGTCATCAAAGACCGGGTTGGTCATGACGATCCGCTCGACGCCGCTGATTTGCATCACTTTGTCGATGTAGTCGCTGGGATTTTGCTCCGCGAACCAACTTCGATAGCGATCGAGTGATTTTTCGTTGGGATCCAGCCCGAGTTTGCTCAAGGTTGTCAAAACGCCGCGACAGGCTTCGCTGAGCGGGGCATTTTCAACAAACAGGTGCTGCCAGATATGGTCGGCCTGTGATTGTTTGGGCATCTTCCAGAATTGCTCGTAAGGCAGTTTGGTCGCCGGGACAACGCGGAACACTTCTGCGACCAGATAATGGTAGGTGACCAGTTCATCCACGCCCCACAGCAGCAGTCCGTTCGGATCGACCGCCGACCCACGCCCCGCCACCGGCGTGCCGAAACTATGCGCGTACAAGTGCGTGTGCATATCGATGATCGGCTGGTTCGCGACGACCTGGCGAACGACGTCGGGGATCTGCGCAACGATAAGCGGCTCGGTCATGCTTCGATTGTAGAGCGATTTGATGGAAACGGGCAGTCCCCATCAACGCCCGATGGAAAGCGGCGAACCGCTTTCCATCAGGTGATACTGGATTGTCGAGGTCGGAGGCCGATTTACCCTGCTTTAGCGGGGTAATGCGGCATCGTAGGGATCGACGCCGGGTGCGGGATCGGGCCATCATGGGCGCGGGGGTGGGCCGCGTCATAGACGTCCTTCATCCGCTTGGTCGTCAGGTGCGTGTAGACCTGTGTCGTGCTGAGCGATTGATGCCCCAGCAACTCTTGTACGCTTCGCAGATCCGCACCGTTATTGAGCAGATGCGTTGCAAAGCTGTGCCGCAGCGTGTGCGGGCTGATGCCCGGATCGAGTCCGGCGATCGACAGGTATTTGTCCAATTTACGACGCACCGATCGCGTGCTCAGCGGCTCGCCGTGCTTGTTCAGGAAGACCTTGTGGGTGAACTGGGTGTTCATCTTTGGGTCGGACTGACGGGCACCGAAATAGCGCTTGAGCGCGAGAATGGCTTGTGACCCGATCGGGGTGAGTCGGTCCTTGCGGCCTTTGCCGCGAACGCGGAGCACACCTTCGGTCAGGTCGATGTCCTGGGTTTCCAGATCGACCAGTTCGCTGACGCGAATGCCGCTGGAATAAAGCACTTCAAGCATCGCTTTGTCGCGAATGCACAGGATGTCGCCTTCGCCAGGAGAATCGAGCAGTTTTTGGACCTGCTCCAGATCCAGGCACTTGGGAAGTCGGCGTTCCTGCTTGGGCGTGCGAATGGTCGAAAGCGGGTTGACGGTTAAAAGCGTGCGACGGATCGCATACTTGTAGAACGATCGCAGCGTCGCCAGTTTTCGGGCGGTGGTGCTCTTGGTGTAGTTCTGTGCCGTCAGATAGGCCAGAAACTCGCGGATCGTCATCGTCTCGCAACGGATGAACTTGGCATCGAGCGTTTCGGCGGGTGTGCCGATCCGCTGGGCGTTGGAATACGATGTCCCAATCTGCCCGGCGAGGAATTGCCCGAACTGAAACAGATCGGCTCCGTACGAACGTACGGTGTAATCACTGAAGTGTCTCTCCAGTTTAAGGTAGTCAAGGAACGCCTTGACCAGCGGGCAGAACTCTTTTAGGTCCTGCGGGTCTGCGGGGACGGCGGCTGTTGTGAGACTGTTCATAGGAGGATCGCCAGGGCAGCGGCATGTATCCTGAAAGGTGCGTCGCAAACGTTGCGATGCGAATGCACGAGCCGATCCTCAGCTCATGTTGTCCAGACGACGTGAGTCGATACGTTCAGCTTCAGGTCAAACATCATCCCTGGCAAAACGGACAGGCCATCCCTGACCTTGTCATCGCGGTGTCCGATTTAAGGGCACCCGTTGGAGCGATAACTCCTCACGCTACTTTCTTCGGCAAAAGCGTCTTCAATTCTTTTGCTAAATGCTGACCCAATTGATGAGACAGCACTGCGGCATCAAACCAATCGAACGGCAGATCGCGCCGGTGAACCATTTCCACGAGCGTATCGAGCACATGACTCTCCTGCCCGGCCTCATACTTGAAGCAGAAGTGGTGCTTGCCTTTGGAGAGCGACAATGTCTTTGATTCGTTCTGCATATGCTGCTCTGTGGGGAGAAACTGCCAAACAGGAAAACTCCTGTCTCCTATCTCCTGTCTTCTCAATCCATTTATCGACCATTTCGCAGCCGAACTAAAAGGTCTTCAATAAGGGTGTGATAAGCAAAGCCCGAAAATCGATCCATTGACGCGAAATATTCCTTGACACCCATCGGGCCCAGCGGCTCATGTCGCCCCTGGGCATAGGTCATCAGCCCGTCGCGTACCGATCCGTTGGCGGCGTCGTACATGCCCACCACCTGAATCATCTGCGGCAGTTGCGGGATGTTTTCCCCCGCGGACGGAGCGGCGGATCGCAACAGATCGCGCGGGTCGGGCGGCGGCGTACGATTGACGCCCCCTTCACGCAGGAAAAGCTGCAAACTCCCACCCCACTTGGGCGGATTGTACGGGTCGAATTGCGTGATCGTCGCGACAATCAGCCCATCACAGCCGAGCGCGTCCATGACGATCGTCGCTTGTTCCGGTGACTGAATCTGCTCGATCTGCGCCGCCGAATACACCTGAGCCACGCGATCGACCGGGATCACGGTCAATCCCTGCACCGTCTGCAATTGTTGATACACCAGATCGGCCTGCAGCAGCGGATCAACGCCTGGCTGTCCCGACAGATTAAGCACCGGTGCGACCGCCCAGATACGGGTTTGCGCGCCCGGCATGACCAGGTTCCGTTCGCGCCCATACTGCACCGGCGGCTCGGCGCAGCCGGATATCACACAGGCACAAAAAATCAGCAGAATGATCGCGATCCAGCGAACGTTGGTCATGGCTCCCTCCATGGAGCAAATTTTTCTTTTCGACGAGCAAAACGGGCGAGTGACAGTCTCACTCATTCCCATTTATCACTCGGCCGGCACCGCCACCGTCGAGAAGTTCTTCCCGCCGGCGTTGACGCTCCAGATACAATCCGTACCCGAGCGATTACTCACGAAATATATCCTGCCGTCCGGTGCCCAGAACGGCGAGGTGTTGATCCCCTTCCCATCCGTCAATCGGTGACGACCCGTGCCATCGGCGCGAACTGTCCACACATCCTGCTGGCCCATCGGCTTGCCACGACCATCGACCTTGGCCGGATCGACGATCGTCGAAAACGCGATCGACTTGCCGTCCGGGCTCCACGTCGGCGAAACGACCGCAGCGTTGGTGCTGACGGTGACTTCGGTGATTGAACGGGCTTCACCCTCAATAATCTCACACGTCCAGATGCTGAACCATCGCCCGCCACGATTGCGGGCGCGCTGGAAGGTGATCAGATCGCGGGTTTTGTCAGGCGACCACTTGGGAAACAGACCGTGCCCGATCTGACGACGCTCTGCGGTCACCAGATCGACGATCCACAATTCCCACTGGCCGCGGGCGTTGAGCGAGCAATAGACCAGTCGATTGCCGTCCGGCGAGTACGACGGGTGCATGTCATGCGCCGGGCCGCTGGTTACTTGAACGATGTTTTTGCCGGTGCGGTCCATCGTATAGATGTCCCACGTGCCGGAGCGATTGCTGGCAAATGCCAACTGTTTTCCGTTGGGCGCGAACGTGGGAAACGCATCGTCGGCGGCATCGGAGGTCAATTGCGTGACCGCCAATCCGTCGGTTTTCTGCATGTAAATGTCGGTGGTGGCCGAGTGACGGGTCGACGAGAACGCGATCATTTTCCCGTCGGGACTGATCGCGGGTTCGGCATCGTGGCCTTCATCGACAAAACTGTGCTGTTGGAAGCCAAACTCGCTGGAACCGGCGCGGGGGTCGGTGACGAGGTTGGGCAATTCGCCAAAAACGTTGGCGGCAGGGAGTGCTGGGGAGCCCATCGCGATCGTCATCGCGTCGCCGCTGATCGGATGGGGGGCATCAGGTGCAGGCGTTGGCTCGGATGCGGGCGCGTCAGAGGCACCGGGGCGCAGGGTGACCGTTTCGGACTGGCATCCTGCCGTCAGAATCACTGCCGCGAATGCTCCACCGCTCAGCAGCCATCGGATCCAGTTCACGCTTGGGCGCATACCAACACTTTCCACTTAAGGATCAATCGGGATCTCTTCAGAGGTTATCGGCACACCCCCCGCTTAACCTGAGCCGATGCGGGCAAATGCCAAGTTATCGGACGTGATTATCTGCCCGGCGGGCGATTCTGACCGGGCGGTTGACCTGGCTGACCGGGTCGAGGCGAGCGACCGAACCAACCCGACCGATTCCCCCGATCCCCACGATTGAAATTCCGCTCGTTACTCGCCCCCACATACCCCGGCGCGTAAGTCAGCGCCACCACCCCGCTGACGGCCACAATCAACACCCCATTGAGCACGATCCGCGGCAGCCACCGCACGCCAGCCTTCACCCGCGCTCGCCACACACGGCGCGTCGGAACCGCCGCAACGCCCGTTTCTGCTTCCGCGGAAGGGGCGATCGACGTCGCAGGCGAAGTTTCATCGACCAACAGCATCATCTCTCAACCCATACCGCCCAATCCCGCCCCCGTTGACTCATCCACGCGTTCTCACGCCTTCGGCAGCGTCTGCTCCATCACCAGATACTCCGTCATCGACATTCCCAGATCCGCATACACCTGCTGCGCCCGCGTATTCGCTTTCTCGACATAGAGCCGCAGCATCACCGCCCCAGCCAGGATCGCCTGCTGCGTGGCATAGGCGTGCAACTGCTTGAAGATCCGCTGTCGGCGAAAATCGGGATGAACGTAGACCGATTGTATCCACCAGATATCCCCATTTCGCCAGTCAGACCACTCGTGCGTGATCATCAACTGCCCGACCACCTGCCCGTCGATCTCGGCGACAAAATAGACGCCCTTCTTTTCGTCCCCCAGCGCCTGCCGCACCCCGGCGGTGACGACATACGGGTCCAGCCGCTTATGCTCGGTCTCGAGCGCCATCTGGATGTTGTAAGTGGTGATCGGGACCAAATCCCGCATTTGCCCGCGACGAATGATCGATACATCGGCCATACGCTCCAAACTAGCTTGTTTGTTGAGATTTAGCGACAGGAACGATCGCCGACTGCGGTCGAGAATGGTGGAAGGTACGCACTCGATGCTACAGCGTATCCGTTGAAGTCCGTCGACTACCCCCAAACAGGGGAATTCCGCCCGGCGTTTTGACCCACATTCCTAACGCCATGCCTCACGGCTTCTGCTCAAAATATGCGAAAAAAAGGGGTTGACTTATCCAATTCTTGGGATATCTTTAATAAGTCCGTTTCGTCCCACGTCGTTTGTGAAAAAAGGCAGGAGAGTTCCATTTTTTGGGAGAATGCTATGCGTTCCATTTCTTCTCGTTCCGCGAGTCGTAATCCCGCTTCTATTTCAGCGATTGCCAGCAGCGTCGCGGCAGTTCTGATGCTTGGCGCCTCAGCCAATGCCGATACGTTGACATGGAAACCAGCTGGTGTGGATACCCTCTGGTCAAATCCCAACAACTGGACAACGACCGGGGCGAATACGGTGCCAACGAGCGCGGATGCGGTTGTCTTCCCCAGCGTCACACCCGCCCCCATCTCTCCCGCCCCTCCATATGCATTTGCGCCTTCCGTCGATGTCGCTTCCAGTGCCCTGAGCCTTTCTTTCAGTAACAATAGCGGGACAACTAACCCGGCCGTGCTTTCGGGACCTGGAGTTTTGACGCTGTATGGCAACATCACCAAAACTGGAGCGGGTACCGCTGCGACGGTCAGCACCCCTGTGGCCTTGGGGGCGGATTCCGTCTGGTCATTGGGTTCCAGCGGGGCCACGTTGACGCTTAACACGGGTGCTGTTACCGGGAACGGCTTTGATCTGACACTCTCCACTACTGCGGGTGGGTCAAGCTCGTTCGCCTTCACCAAACCCGTGAGCGGTCTTGGGGATCTGTTCATCTTTCAGAACTCGACGTCTACTACCGGTAACGGCGGCGTCATGAACTCCAACGGTGTGATCAATGGCGTGGACAATGTCACGGTCACACGCAGCACGGGCGTTGGAATAGGCTCCACGCTGGTGCAAAATACGATCACTGGCAATGGCTCGGGAATTTTCTCGGTGTCCAATGCCAGCGGCAGCGCCGGGAATGCTGCGGTAACCATTTCTGCGGCGATCAGCGGGTTTTCGACGCTGACTGTCGGCAACAGCGCGACCAACGCCACCAACACATCGAACGTCGGTGTCACCGGGAACCTGACCGGGCTTTCGACGATCAACCTGACCAATGACAACGCCAACACAGGCACGTTGGGCCTCACAGGCAACACGATCAGCGGCACGGGGACGTTGTCGATCAACGCGGACGGGACGAAGTTCAGCACGGTGTCCAAAGCTATCACCAACTACTCGGCGATCGCGCTCGGTGGCGAAGGTTTGGGGAACAACACGATGTCCTCCGCTATTACCAACGCGGTGGTCGGGCGATCAGTCTCCAAGTCGGGTGGCGGGACGTGGGTTTTGTCGAATGCGAGCAATACGTACGACGGCAATACGACGATCACCGGGGGCGCATTAAAGTTGGCGGCGGCGGCGAACAACATTGCCAGCAGCCCCAACATCATCGTTGGATCGCTTCCCGCCGAGAACGGCGCTAAGCTGGATGTGACTGCGATAACGGGAGGCTTCACGCTGGCCGGATTGCAGACTTTGTCGGGCCATGGCACCGTAGTCGGCAACGTAACGACAGCGGATACGTCGCACCTGTCGCCGGGTAACTCGATCGGCACGACGACGTTTGAGAACAATCTATCGGTGGTCGCGGGCACGATTCTCGATCTTGAACTGGGCAACCCGGCCTCGGACCTGATTGCAGTGACAGGTGGCTTGACGATTGATACTTCGAACATTCAGGTGAACCTGAGCAATGTGGCCGAAGGCGATTACAAGCTGTTCACCTACGCCAGCCTGACGGCGGCGGCAGGTGCGGGCTTTAACGCAAGTTTCGTGGTCCTTAATGCGGACCCGAATTACACGTTCACGTTCAGCAACACGGGCGCGGGGCCGGGTCAAGTGGATCTGAATATCACCGAAGTTCCGGAGCCAACCAGCCTGGCGTTATTGGCGATGGGTGGATTGACCCTGCTGCGACGTCGGCGTCGGTAGAGTTGAATAAGCCCAAGCGTAAACAATATCTGCGCGAGCAATCTGGCCACTTACTGCCCCATCGGTTCGACCGCCGCGACGGTGGTCATGTCTACGCCGTGGGGTTCGTCGGTGATGATCGTGTTTTGCCAGCGGCCGGTGTTGAAACGCTTGAGCAAGTAAAGGCCCAGGACCATTCCGTAGATCGCGCCCAGCGTCCACGGGCCGCCGACGCCGAGTTCGGGGAAATAGAGCGCCAGGATCAACCCGCCACCGACGACCATGGTCCAGCAGAGGCTGATCTGAACCACCGATGGCCAGAACGTGTCTTTTACGCCGCGTAATGCGTTGCTGTAGACGATAAAGACGGCATCGAACAGTTGATAGATCGCACAGAAGATAAACAGCGTCTTGCCGATGCGGATGATCTCCGGGTCGTGCGTGAAGACGCGTAGCAGCGGTTCGGCGACGAACACAAACGCCAGGCCGCAGATCACCATATACGTCGCGGCGATCTTCAAGCCCAACGTCGCCCGGAGGCGGGCAACCTGTGGCTGGCCGGCACCGACGTATCGCGCCACCAGCACCGAGACGGCGGTT
>JBGSMH010000587.1:0-3714 GCA_041740275.1 Phycisphaerae bacterium | reverse complement strand
CACATCCCCGGCCCAGCGGGGGACGATGTGCTGGTGCAGATGACCGGGCAACCCCGCCCCGGCGCAGCGGCCGAGGTTGATGCCGATGTTGAAGCCTTGGGGGCTCATCGTCTGGGTCAACAACCGAACCGCGCGGACGGTCTGGATCTGCAAATCACAAATCTGCTCGGCAGAGAGGTCTTCCAACGATGCCAGATGCGTCCGCGGCGCGACCAGCAGATGGCCATTGGTGTAGGGAAATTTGTTCATCAGGACGATCGAGTGATAGCTGATCCAAATCACTTTTCGCGCCCGACACTGCGCCGGATCGGCGATCGACGTGACCGCCTGACAGATAAAGCACCCGCCGCAAGTGGTGTCGGCGTTTTCCAGCGAGCGGATGTAAGTCATGCGCCAGGGGGCGTGAAGCGTGTTGGACATGCCCGCCATAATAACGCGGATGATGGCCCGTGCCGAAAAACCCGATTTCGCATCGGCCTGTCGCTGCAACAACTCCGCGACTTTTCACTTGTTGCATTTGTTGCATCGGCTTGGGTCGATACGAAAATCGTAACTGCTGGCCGCTCCTGGACTTGACGATTTTTGACCCGTCAAAGTGTTGCGCGCCAGCGTGCAACTGTTGCAACTCCTACCTTTTCGGCCGGAGATGAAGCCTTCCTATAAATTGTCAAAGAGCAAGAATGCAGCGTCTGGAAACACGCTGATGGATCCCCAAACGCAGCGAAATACGACCAGCGGATTGTATCTCCACCAATCTCTAAAGTCGGCGGAGAAATCAGACAAATCCGCCGATTTCTGACAGCCACTGACATGACGTTGTCACCGCCCGCCCACTTCGCAACCGGTCGGGCCTTTTTTGTCCGCGCGACGGGATTGGTGGGTTAAGAAACCCACCCCACAAAAACTTCAGCCGTCCCTACAAATTGAATTTCTGACGGTTATTGCGACGAGGCATCGAAAGTTATCTTTAGGGGCGCATCAATCGCGACAGGTTCTATAACGAGTAAGGTTTGCGCATCGATTACTGGGTCAACCGCATCGCCTCCACGATATTTACGCTTACCGGCAAATCTGAGAAGTTCCATGGGCTTTGCCGCACCTGGCCAAAGCATTCTTAGGGCACTGTGTCCGTGAACGGTTACATTTAGTTTTGCGTAATCGGGGAGAGGAACCGTTTCGATTTGGTCATCTCCCCAATAGGAGAAAATCGCCCCGAGTGAGGATATGTCGACTATTGCATCGTCACTCGGTGATGCGAAACCGTATGCGGTGTTCTCCCGCAGCGGACGGCTATACCGTGCCACAATGGCTAGCTCAGTTCCGGGTTCTACTGCGGCGACTAACCAACCTGCAGAAGAAGCCAGTTCACGCACTCCAGCAGGTTTGCGCTCCGCAACGACACTGATGAAGCTTGTTGTTTCACCAAACAGGACTTGAAGATACGGCTTTCCCTCCGCGTGGGCAGCGATCGGTGCGACAGCAATCCAAATTACATCGTGGCGTCTATTTTGTATCTTTGTCGTAACGACGAACTCGTTCTCAGAGACGTCAGCGCGAAGCGTTCCGCAAACACTCCCGCGATCCATCCCACAACCGCTAGTCAGGCACAGCAGGAAGATCAGAATCATTGGTCTGGTCATTGTGAATCCGATCAGCGTTCATCTACGACTTCAAAGCATTTCTTGTCAAGACCGCTACTGCAGCAACAGCGCCGCCTTGAATACGCCGGCCTCGTCGTCGCGGATGAGCGAGAAGCCGAGGCGACGACACATCTTCTGCATCTCGATATTTTCGGTGAGAATGTCGGCCCCCACCATGAGCACTTTTTCGTCCTTGGCGATCGCGATGATGCGTTTGAGCAACTCGGTGCCGATGCCCTGATTTTGCCACTCGTCGCTGATGAGGATGGCGAACTCGGACTCATCCCGGCCGGGGGTGCGGCTGAGGCGGCCGACGCCGAGGATTTGTTGGGTTCCATCGACTTTGCGGTGCATCACAACCAGCGCCATCTCGCGGTCGTAATCGTTGAAGCAGACCCGCGTCAGCCGTTCGTGGGCGGTTCGCTGGGACAGTTTCATCACATGGAAATAGCGGAATCGGACGGACCGTTCTGAAAGCCGGCCGTGGAACTCGACCATGGCCGGTTCGTCTTCGGGGCGGATCGGACGGATGACCACCGTCTGCCCATTGCGGAGGGTAAATGGCTGGACGTATTGGGTCGGATAGGCTCGGATCGCGGTGCGGGGCAGATCGGCATCGGGGACCTCTTTCGGGTGCAAAACGATGCGGGCGTCGAGCGCGATGATCCCGCGATGCGACACCAACAGCGGATTAATATCCAGCTCTGCGATTCGCGGCTGTTGGGTGATCAGTTGGCTGAACCGCACCATCACCGCGCTGAGGTGATCAAGATTCACCGGCGGGCGTCCGCGGACGCCCAGCAGCGCGTGATAGATCTTGGTCCGCTCCATGACGCGCCTGGCGAGCGTCGCATTCAATGGCGGGAGCGAGAGTGCCCGATCCTTGAAGACCTCGACCAACTGCCCGCCCATGCCAAACAGCATCACCGGGCCAAATTGCGGATCGACCGAAGAGCCGAGGATAATCTCATACGCATCGGCCAGCTTAATCATCGGCTGGACGGTGACGCCCAGGAAATTCTGCTCAAAAGGCGTGCTCAACTTTTCTGAGTGCCTTTTGACCGATTCGCGGATGTCATAAAATGCCTGCCGCACCTCGTTCTCGTTTTGCAGATTCAGCTTGACGCCGCCGACATCGGTTTTGTGGGTGATGATGTGGGAATGGATCTTGAGCACGCAGGGGTAGCCGACTTCGCCTGCTCGTGCGACGGCGGCATCGGGCGTGGTGGCAATAAAGGTGGGCGACACCTGAATGCCGTAAGAGGTCAGCACACGTTTGGATTCATACTCGTCGAGCAAGGTTCGGCCTGACGCCAGGGCTTCTGCGATGATCGCGTTGGCACCGCTGTGATCGGGTTCAAAATCGTCGGTTGCGGCGGGTGTTTCGTACAGCAGCTTTAGATTCGCGGCGTACTGGTGCATGTAAGTGAACATCCGCGCGGCGGTGTCGGGATAGCTGAATGTGGGGATGCCGGCGGCGTTGAGGATCGATTCGCCCGCGGCGACATCCGCACCGCCCATCCAACTGGCCAGCACCGGCTTGTCGTCGATCTTGGCGTATTGCTTGAGCAGTTCGGCGGTCTTGGTCGATTCGGTCATGTCCTGTGGCGTGAGAATGACCAATAGCCCGTCGGCGTTGGGGTCTTTGGCGGCGATCTCCAATGTTTTGGCGTAGCGGTCGGCGTTGGCGTCGCCGAGCACATCGATGGGGTTGCCATGGCTCCACGCCGAGGGCAGGAACGTGTTGAGTTGTTGCACGGTGGACTCAGAAAGCGGCGTCAGTTCGCCGCCATTGATGATCAGTGCGTCGGTCGCCAGCACGCCAGGCCCACCGGCGTTGGTGATGATCGAAAGCCGCTTGCCGCGCGGTCGCGGCTGTTTGCTCAATACTTCGGCCATGTAGAACAGATCGGCGATGTTGTTCACACGGAGGACGCCGACGCGTTTGAACGCGGCATCGAGCACTTCGTCCGAACCGGTCATCGATCCGGTATGACTCGCCGCCGCCTTGGCAGCGGCGTCGGATCGGCCGGGCTTGATGACGATGATTGGCTTGTTCAGTGCCACTTCGCGG
>JBGSMH010000586.1:0-2784 GCA_041740275.1 Phycisphaerae bacterium | reverse complement strand
GCCCGCGTGCGCCAGGCCGATCCCGAAGGCGACGCACGTGACGATCAATACGACCACACCCGACCGATCCGAGACCCATCCCAGCCCGCCGGTACCGATGCAGCACCACGCACCGATGATCATCGCGACCGCGCTGATGATGGCGGCGAAGAACGGGATGACCAGCCCCATCGCGTCTGCTCCGCCCGGCACCCGGCCGGTAAAGCCGCCGGTCGAGGCGACGACCAACAGCGTCGCCAACATCGCCACAATCGCCAGCAGCGTCACGAAAATCGATAGCAGCATTCTCACTCCGGTTATTTTTGGTTTATCGAGCATCGTCTTCGGGCGAGTGTTGGGGTTCCTGAAGGTCCAGCGGGTGAACCGGCGCGAGGCGTCCGAAGACATGCTTGGTCAGGCCATTGTAACGCTGAACGCTGATCTCGGAACAGGCGAAGCGGACCAGATCAAAGTCGGCGGCGATCAAAATGGTCAGTTGCAGCCGATTGACGCGCGGGTCGTCTGCCAAGGCAGCGAACGCGCGCTTGGCGGAGGCGGTGACGGTGGCGTCGACCGGAAAATCCTGAGCTGCCTCTGCGGCGCGGCAGGCATCGACGGCGCAATGGATACTCTCAGCGATCGCCTGTTGATCAGACGGGAGCGGCTTCTCGCGAAGGGTGGAGGCGGCATCAAGCTGCTTCTGCACCTCGTGGGTGTATCCGCCATGCTCGGCGCACCACTCCATCGCGACGCACGCGTCTTCGACGACTTTTCGCGATCGCGTCGTTTCATCCGGCAGCATCGCCAGCATCCCGCGTCGAACCACGCGCGACGCGACCAGGACCTGGGCCCAAAGCGGGAGTTTGTCGAATTGATCGAGTTCAAAGATCGCGGCCATACCGGGCGGATTATGTCTCGGATCGGTGTCGGGTGGCAATAAACAGGCAATCGAGACAGGTCGTCACACGATTGAGCGGGCGAAATCAAGTGGCAGGCAACGGCATTTACCCGCAAATGCGGCTTTACAGAGAATTAACTTGGTGTGCCTGCGGCCGTCCGATAGTATTCGCTTCAATCACTTCATTCGGTCACGCGTCGTGATCGGACATTTTTGGTCGGATTTGTCGGACAATTTGTTGTGTTTCAGGAACCGGAGGAGCGTATGCAACTGCGTCAATCGTTCTGCGCCGTGTTGTTTGGCTGGGCCACGCTGGGATCGTGCGCTTTTGCGTTGGATGCGTCCAAGGGAGCGACCGGTGCAAATCACGCCGCCGCTCACGCGAAAGCGACGGGGTCGGGCGTGAATGTGGGCGTGATTGAGTTGTCCGCCGCGACGCAGGCTGATCCCACGTTGGCGCAACTTCAGGCCGCTGCGGGCGTCGATCTGACGAAATACCATTTCGCCGGGCGATTGCAGCGGGATCGCTGGTTCTTTGGTCTAAATCCGGGGCTCATCGCGGACCCAGCAATCGCCACAGGCGTGTCGGATCACGGGACGCTCGTCACCGACGTCATCGGCAGCGATCACGCCACGTTTACCGGCGTCGCCAAGGCCGCCAACCTGTATGTGGGTTGGGTCGACACCGACAACTCCATCCGCGCCTCCATCGATTGGTATAACCGTTCCTACGGCGTAGGCGTGTTCAACCACAGTTACGGCGGGCCCAGTAACGACAACGGAAGCAATCAACTCGCCCAATTCTTCGACTGGACCGCGCAGACCAAGGATATTCTGCACGTCAAATCGGCCGGCAATCGTGGCGAGCGAACGACCAACAAAAATCAAATCACCGACCCGGGCGATCACTTCAACGGGATCACGGTCGGCGCGACGGATGCCAACTTTCGCCGTCGGGCCGGTTACAGCAGTTATTGGCTAAACGGGGATGACGGCACGGCCCCGGATCGCACCGGCGGGCCGATGATTGTTGCGCCCGGGACCGATATCAACAGCGGCACGATCAATAAACCGGGAACCAGTTTTGCCGCACCCCATGTCACGGGCACGGTCGCGTTGCTCGCGCAAAAAGGGCTGACGCTGGGGCAGGGCAACACCAACCATCTGGCACAGAAGGCGATCATTCTCAATTCGGCGCGCAAGCGGTTCGTCAACGCGCCGGTGAATAGTGCGAATGGCTTTGCCGAGGACTATCAGGGCGGCGACACCGATGTTGATGGAAACGCGATTCCCAGTTCCGCAGCTCAGGCGTCGGATGGCAACTATCTGAATGGTGCCGTCGCACGCCCCGGGTCCTACAGTGTCGCACCCAAGACTGCCGAATGGACCCCAAGCGAGTGGAACTGGTTTCCCGCAGGAGACCGGTTCCAGACCACGCGTCCATTGGATGATGAAACGGGGACAGGCGTTCTGGACGCCGACCGCGCGCTCTATCAACATGCCGCCGGACAGCAAGGCGGGGCGGTCGGTGATGCGAGCCTGTCCAGCGTCGGTGCCATCGGGTGGGACAACGGATTCATGTCCGGCGGTTTCAGCGACATCTTCTACACAGTCTCGACTCCGCTGACCAAGGGCAACTTCTTCACCGCGACGCTGACCTGGGATCGCATCATCAACGAGGTTGACCCAGGACTTCCCGATACGTCGGTCGGTCAGATCAACACGGGCGATACCTACTCGATTGCGGGTACGCAGATTGACTTTGACCTCTTGTTGTACCAGTTCAATCCGACCACAAAGCTGTACCAGGTCGTCGGCGAGTCGCGCGGGGATGCCAATATCGAACACCTCCATATCCCCGTTCCCTATGATGGAATCTACACGCTGGCGGTGGCGAACACGGGGTC
>JBGSMH010000585.1:0-4063 GCA_041740275.1 Phycisphaerae bacterium | reverse complement strand
GGGCCTTTTTTTGTGTGCGGATGATGTTGGCGGGGATATGGAAACGGTCCCGGTGCGGACCCTTACAAACTATTCGTTATGCGGCTGAAACGAAATGCACTCACGAGAGCAGGGACGATCCTCTTCATGATCGCCTGGCTAAACTTCGCGGTGTTCTGGATCGTTGCCGTCTCCATCGGCGGGGATGCTGTCAGCGGCAAAGTCGAGAGCGGACACTACTTCGTCTCAAGCCACGGCAGACTTACCGAAGTATCGCCAACGGTCTGGCACTATAGTCGTATCCACACCGTGAGTATCTGGGTCACACATCCGATCGGGCTCGTCGGGGGTCTTATCTGGCTGGGCCAGAAATCGGCCAAGGCCGCATAATCCGCCATGCAGTTCTGTAGGGCGGGGATGACAATCCCGCCGTCCCACGCCCACGACGGCGGGATTATCATCCCGCCCTACCCGCGGTCTCCAGTCTCCTGACTCCTGTCTCCCACCTTTGTGCCTCCGATCTCCCGTCTCCTTACCTCGCTTGGGATTGCATGCTTGGCCGGAGCGAATAAGATTTGCGGGCACCCACGGATGGAAGCAGAACCGCCGCAATTTCGACTCACCGACTTCATGGACGTTGCCACGCTCCAGGAGATTCAGGACAGCTTCGCCTCGGTCGCCAGCGTAAAAGCCACCATCACCGACGCCGAAGGCAACGTGCTGACAAGCCCGAACCCGACGCGAGACTTCATCGATCGTCAAAACGCCATCGCCCGGGCAGAGCAGGAAATCCCCGAAGCACAGAAGCAAGGCCGGGAATATCTGGCGCCTATTCTGGTCGAAGGACAAAAGCTGGGCACGATCCGCATGACGCTCGGGCAGGCGCTGGCGATCGACGAGCCGCAGGTGGAGAAACTGGCGCAGCGGTTTGGGATCGAGCCCAAGACGGTGCGTCAGTTGTCGCGGCAATTGCTGACCCAGGCGACCGCGCGGGCGGCGGCGGTGCAGTTTGTGACGATGATCGCTAACACCGTCGCGCGGCTGTGCTTTCAGGAGTATGAGCTTCGCCAGCGATTCAACGAACTGACGACGATCTACAACGTCACGATGATGCTGGCAGAACCACGCGATCTGCAAAAGCTGCTGGCACGGACCGTGCGGGCGGTGTGCGAGGTGGCGGATGTGAAGGCGGCGTCGATCCGGCTGATCGATAACGAGAACAACGAGCTGCGCATCAAGGCGGTTCATAATCTGTCGCCGCAGTATCAGCAGAAAGGGCCGATCCAGATCGGTCGAAACGAGTTGGACAGTGTGGCATGGTCGCCGCGCGGGTATGAGTATGTGAAGAACATGGCGACCGATCCGCGCGTGCAGTATCCGGAGGAGGCGGCGCGGGAGGGGATCGCGTCGATGCTGTCGATCGGGATGCGTTACAAAGGTCGGCCGCTGGGCGTGCTGCGCGTGTATACGGATGAAGAGCGGGCGTTTGAGCAGCACGAGATCGAGTTGCTCAAGGCGCTGGCGGCACAGGCGTCGGCGGCGATCGAGAACACCCGACTGTTGGAAGAACGCCTGCAATCCGAGGCCATCGAACGCCAGATCAAGATGGCGGCCGAGGTGCAGCAGCGCATGTTGCCCAGTGATCCGCCCAAAGTGCCGGGCGTGGGATTGGCGTATACCTATGTGCCCTGCTTTGAGCTGGCGGGGGATTTTTTCGACTTCATCGAGTTGCCCGATGACAACCTGGGTTTGGTGGTGGCAGATGTCAGCGGCAAAGGCGTGCCGGCGTCGCTGATCATGGCCAGCGTGCGTGCGGCGTTGCGAGCGCAGGTCGATAACGTCTACTACCTCTACGAAGCGGTTCGGCGACTCAACGTGATGCTCTATCGTGACACCAAGCCGACGGAGTTTGTCACGCTTTGCTACGGCGTCTATGACGCAAAGATCCGACGATTCACCTACTGCAATGCCGGTCATCCCCCAGCACTGCTGTTGCGTAAAGGCGTCGTGCGAGAGTTGCCCAGCGACAACATGGTGCTGGGCATCGAGCCGAACGAATCCTACAAGCAGGACTTTGTCGATCTGGAGGCCGGCGATGTCATCCTGATCTACTCCGACGGCTTGCCCGATGCGATGAACTTTGAGAAAAAGCCTTACGGGAAGGACCGCATCCTTGCGGCGTTTCAATCCTCAGTGAACGGCTCTGCACAGGATATCGTGGATCATCTGCTTTGGGATGTGCGACGATTTGTCGGGCTGACCAATCGATCCGATGACCTGACGATGATCGTGATGAAAATCGACGGGTAGACGAGCGATTACATCTGCTCGGGATGCTCGATGCCGAGTAGATCCAACCCCAACGCCATCGTCCGGGCCGTCAGCGCGCACAACGCCAATCGGCTGCTTCGGGTCGGCTCTTCGCTCTTGAGCACGGGGCAGTTCTCATAGAAACCGCTGAAGCGCGTCGCCAGTTGATACAGATACGCACAGAGCAGATGCGGCTTGAGGTCCTGCGCAACGTTCTCCAGCACTTCACCCAGACGCAGGATGTGCTTGGCAAGCGCGGCTTCTTCGGGAGCATCAAGACGAATGGATCGCAGGGTCGATTCATCCTCACCGGCCTTGCGGAAGAGGGCGCGGATACGGGCGTAGGCGTATTGCAGGTACGGCGCGGTGTTGCCGTCCATCGCCAGCATGGTTTCCCAATCGAAGACGTAGTCGCTGGTGCGGTCTTTGGAGAGATCGCCGTACTTGACCGCACCGATACCGATGGCGCGGGCGATGGCGGTCTTGTGATCGACGGGCAGATCGGGGTTCTTGTCGGCGACGACTTTCGCCGCACGTTCTTCGGCCTCATCGAGCAGGTCTTTGAGCTTGACGGTGTCGCCGGAGCGGGTTTTGAAGGGCTTGTTGTCCTTGCCGAGGATCGTGCCGAACGGGGCGTGTTCGAGTGAGATGCCCGATGCCCAACCGGCCTTTTGTGCGGTGCGAAAGACCTGGCTGAAATGCTGGGCCTGTCGTGAATCGGTGAAGTAGACGATCCGCTGTGCGTGCAGCCTTTGGACGCGATACCTGATGGCGGCCAGATCGGTCGTGCCGTAGAGATACCCACCATCTGATTTGCGAATCAGCAGCGGCGGTTTTTCATCTCCATCGATAAAGACCGCTACCGCACCATCCGAATCGCGCGCTACGCCCGTATCGAGCAGATCGCGCACGACGCCGGGCAGATCGTCGTTGTACGAAGATTCGCCGCGCTCATCCTCGCGACGCAACAGGACGTTCAATCGCCCGTACAGTTCGACGCAGGCCGACATCGTGGTATCGACCGACTTTTCCCACGCCAAAATCTCATCTGGGTGTCGCTGTTGCACGAACGTTGCGACGAGGCTGGGCAACGACGCCAGCGCGACATCGTGATGACGTTTGTTTCGGATGATGATCGAACCGGCGGCGTCAAGGTCCGCCAAATTACTCGCCAATTGGTACAACCACTGAAGCCGCGCCAGCGACGGAAACGCGTTTTCAATGTAAGGACGAAAGATCTTTTGCCCGTCGGGGTCGGCATCGAGCCAGAACTGGTGCGATTCGAGCACTTTGCTGAGGAACCCATGCTCCGCCGCCAGTCGTGAGGCCTGCGCGGGTGGGGTTTCGGGCTGCGACTTCTTCGGCAGTTGTGCCAGCCCATCTTTCCATTGATCCAGCACCTCAAGTTGGCCCGAATGCATCGCGGTGGCTTCATACCACAGGCCCAGCATCACCTTGCCGAACTGTGTGCCCCAATCGCCGAGATGGTTTTGGCGGATGACTTGATCGCCCAGGAAATCCAGCACCCGCGCCGCCGCATCACCGATGATCGTGCTGCGAAGGTGGCCGACGTGCATTTCTTTCGCGACGTTCGGGCCGGAATAATCGACCACCACCGTCTGTCGATCCGGCTTCTTTTCCACGCCCAAACGATCATCCGATGCCACTTCGGCGATCCGATTAGCGATCCAGTTGGTCGATAGATGGATATTGATGAATCCAGGCCCGGCGATCTCCAACTTATCCGCCAGTTGGACGTCACCGGCGGCCAAAT
>JBGSMH010000584.1:0-8182 GCA_041740275.1 Phycisphaerae bacterium | reverse complement strand
GCTACCGGGCGTGGAGTGGGCGTTGGCGATCGACACCAACGCGGCCCACCTTGATCCATGCCTGGAAGCCGGTGCCCGGCGTTTGAGCGTCCGATTCGAAGACGCCTTGGCGGACGACATTGACGTTGTCGATATCTCCACCCCCAACCACCTGCATGCCGACCAGGCGATCGCTGCCATCAACGCGGGCAAGCACGTCATTATCCAGAAGCCGGTGAGTAACACGCTCGCTTGTGCCGATCGCATCGTCGATTCCGCCGAGCGACATCCCGACCGCTGTGCGGGCGTCTTCATGAGCAGCTATAACAACCCCCTGGTCTGGGAGATCAAGGAACTGATCGACTCCGGCAAGCTCGGTACGATCCAATCCATCCATGCCCGCGATGCCCATCGCGGCGGATTACGGGCCGTCCCGGGGGCCTGGCGCGGCGACCGCACACTTACCGGCGGGGGGTCGTTCATCCAACTCTCCATCCATGCCGTCAACCTCTTCAGCTTCTGGCTCGGAGATCAGCCCATCGACGTACGCGCCGTTCAGCAAAACACCCTCAGCCCCAACATCGGTGGCGACGACGCCACCGCCGCCATCGTCCGCTATCAATCCGGCACGCTCGGCACCTTCACCAGTGGCTATGCCTCCGATGGCATGGAACGCTGGCTCTACGGCACCAAAGGCCGACTCGGGCTGTCTCATTGGGATCAACGCCTCTACCTGAATATGGATGAGCCGTACGAAGGCCAGATCATCCGCTACACCACCCCCGGTAAGTGCTATAACCTCGAATATCGCATTCCGTCCTATTCCGACACCACCAGCCCCTTTAACGGTCAGCGGCGGTTTATCGAATCGGTACGGGGCAAATCGCCACTTCGGTTTGATGTCCTGACCGGCCGCAATGACCTGGCGGTCATTGATGCAGTCCACCGTAGTGCCGAGCAGGATGGTTCGGTCGTCGTTGTCAATCATCGAACCCCGCGCCCCAAACTCGAAGCGACCGTTTTCGCACGATCATCGCACTTGATCCAAGGAGAACCTGTCCACGCCGACGCAATCGTGGCGGGGAAATAGGGCTTCGGGAAGACGTGGTTCGTGGTTTGTGAAGACTCGACTCGGATTCCTGTATCCGGCATTTCACATTCCACACTTGGTGCTACTCCTGGTCACTTGCACTCAACTCACTGGTGCGCTTTCCGCCTTTTGCGGTGTGCAACTTTCCAAAGTGCGTGGTGAGCAACCGGATCATTTTCTCGATCGCCGACTCCAGTGCGTCATCGAGCGTTCCGGCCATCTGGGTGACTGTCACCGGCGGAAGGCCTGCCGGTCGGGCTTCGATCACGCACCGCTTGTCGGATCCGACCTCCTTGTCCCCGTTTTCGTCGGTGAAATGCACTTCAACACGCGTGAGCTGATGTGCGAATCGCTCCAGACCCGCCTCGATGGTCGAGCGGACATACTCGTGAAATTTTTCGGTTCCCTTGATGTCGTGCGACGTATTGACTTGCACTTGCATGGTCGATGCTCCCTTTGGGTGATGTTCCTGCATTCGTTGCTTCCTGGACTGGCAAATTGTAGGACACCTGCGCGCATCAATGCATACCCAATTGGTTTATCCGACAACTTCCTGAATGAACGCGAATTCATCCCATTCAGCAGGGCGCTTCACATGATTGCGCTACAATCGAGTAATGAATAAAAGTGTTATCTGGAGTATCGTTGGAATCCTGCTCATCGTTGCCCTGATCATCTGGATTTCGCAGCGGGTGTAGCAGTTTTCTGACCATCCCTCAGGCAAAAATTCCAAAGCCCGTTCCGGTCCGTAGTTGATCCTGCGGACCGCGCCCTTGCGCCCCGCCACGACGCCCGATACCCCGATCTTTCATCCACCGTCATCAGCATCCTTGAGTTCGCGCGGTCCGCCGGGTACGGTTTGGAAGGTTCCACATCCTTAACACGGAAGGTCAATCAGTGACAAAATTAGCTTGTATCGTGGCGACAATCATTGCGGCAGGGATACTTGGCGGTTGCGGGGATTCAGACACAAAACAGCCCTCGGCGAGCGGGGATTCATCCGCGCCGCAGAAGGCAGAGAGCGGTTACATCGTCGGGCGGGTGCTGGGGCAGGACGGAAAGCCAATCGCGGTCGCGGACGATGTCATGCTGAACGTGTACGGCGTATCCGAAGCCGGGGAAAAAGTCAGCTACTCGCCCGGCGTGAAGCCGGACGGGACGTACAAGCAGAAACTGGTTGCCGGCAGCTACCGCATCGGCCGCGCCATCGTGAAGGTGAAGTTCGCCGATCACACGTTCAACTACGAACTGTCGCCGCAAGGCAATCTCTACAACAAAGACCGCGACGCCAAGGACGGGATCGAGCAGGACTTCGTCTGGAACATGACCGGCCAGCGCACCACCGACAAGCCCGATCCGAACAACCACACGCACTGGTACGGCATGAACATTGGCATGCGGTTTAGCACCTACCGCGAAGACCTGAAAAAAGCCCCCACGGTTCCGCCGGACGGGACCAAGCTGGTTCTTACGCTCAAACCGCTGAGCAAGTTGGTCAATGGTGAGGAGGGAAAGACACTCACAATCGAGCGCGAGTGGCAATCCAAGGCCTATCCCCAAAGTGCCGATCTCAACGACCTCCCGCCGGCGACCTACGAAGTGACCGGCGTCGCGAAACTGCCCGACGGCTCGACCAAGACCATCCTGCTTCAAGGAAAGGGAGACTATCCCAGGTTTCTGCCCGTGACGAAGGCGACCCTCGAACTCGACGGCATCATCGGGGGCATGGCCAAGCCGCCGATCGGGTGGGTGTTGGAAGAGTAAGCGAATCGCCTCGGCGTCGCTAAATCATTCACCATGTGGTGGCAACAACTTCCGCACGAACCGACGGCCTACGATGACGACTGGGAAGACCAGCCAGCTCAGGGGCCGTTCTATAAGTGGGTACTCGGTGTCGCGCTGCCTCTGGCGCTGATCGCGTATGGCTCGTATGCGATCGTGATGCAGCAGGCCACGTTTGGCGGGGAAATCTCAATGCAACTGCACGGCCCGAACGCCACCGCGTTCGGGATCGCCTGGTTCTCGGCCGGCGTCTTTGTGCATTGCCACTACTTCTGGGGAAACGTCTTCAACCAAGCGTGGTTCGCGGTCCTGGGAAAGATCGTGTTCGCCTGCGGATTTATTGCAGGTCTCGCGTTTGTTCTCGTGCGAAACGGTGTGTTCGGGATCCGATAGTCGCAGTGCAGCGAACAAGTCGGCGGGTATGATTCTTGTCGTCCGACCGTCGACGACGAAGTGTCGGCGCTGTCACTGATTAGCGAATCTCTATCTGGCGGATGCCATGCACATTACAAGCGACATCCGAAACCGACTGACCGCCCGCGATCGATTCTCGCTAGCGGAGGTTCGTCGCTGGATGACAGAGGAGAGCGACCTTGAACTGTGGTCCGCAGTATATGAGGTGCTGGGGCCTGGCTGGAAGTTAATCAAGCCGGAGCCGGACATGGACGAGACTTGCAGGTTTATGACTCGCTACCTGCTTCGCTGCATCCACGAGAACACTCGAAACGTCGATTTTGGCTTACCCACGGGCTACGAAGCCGCGCACGAACTGGCCGCTTGCCTCAAGCATTGGGCGGCAAGACTTCCGGAAACGGCACCGGTCCTGAACGAAGTGTCGGCGCTTATTACCGACGCCTATCGGACGGCCGATATGGCCGAGCGCGATCGTCTGCTGAACGGGACGCTCGAACACGCCTTGGAAGCGCCGGCAGTCCGTCCATACTTCGCGGCATGGAAGGATGATCCCTTACTATGCGAGCCGTGGCTTTCAGCGATGAAATGGGGCGAAGCACACGGCGACGCCGCTGGCAGATAACTACGACCATGAATCCGACATTCTCGTAGGGCACGCTATCTGCGTGCCGCCCCCGTGCGAGCGCGATTCGACGCAAACGGCACGCAATAGCGTGCCCTACGGAATCACTCGATCGCGTACACATCCGCCCATGAAAAATCGGGCACCTTGGGCGTCGCATTACACGCACAACCCCAGTCCGGCGAGTACACGTTTGTCGCGACCAATTTCTTGAATGACGACCACTCCCACGCGTGCGGGCATTGTGCGTGTCCGTGCTTCACTGGGTTGTAGTGTACGTAATCGAAATGCCGATCGCGGTCGTCCTCGTCGCGAATCGCGTGTTCCATGAATCGTGGCTGCCATACCGATCGGCGGCGTTGCCAGCGCTTGGCAGTTCCTTGATTTGCGCTCGACAGCCACTGCACCGAAAACGACCGCTTGATCATCGCCCAACGCGACGAGAAATCTGAATCGCTTTCCGGTAGCGACCAGATTGTGTGAAGGTGATCTGGCAACAGCACGATCGCCTCGATCACGAATGGCCGGTGCCGCATGCAATCGTCCATCGCTCGCCTCAGGTACGATCGGCCAAGTTCTGTTGTCAGGATCGGCTGCCGGTCAAACGTGACGACCGTGAAAAAGAACATCCCGCCTGGACAAAATGCCCGTCGATAGTTCGGCATTGGCGCATGGTACCGGTTTATTCTGTGGATACATTAAGTCTCGTGAAAATGCGCGCTCGCGCGTTGGCGGCACGCAGATAGCGTGCCCTACGAATTCCATAGCTGCGTTTACCTCTGCCCAGCTTGCCGCGCCATCGCGCTGGCGGAACCGGCGTCTGGAGTGAAGGGGCGGAGGCGCACTGCCACCCTGATTCGTTTTGCAGGCACTCCAAATGAATCCCCGTGAAAGCGCAGTCTTACGGGACGGCACTCATCGGCCCGCAACGCCAGACCAGCGCTGTCGGCGTTGAAGTTCTGACCGGCGATTTCGACGGGACAGGAGTATGCCACCCAGCACGATTATGGCAGGGGACGTTGGTTCGGGGACGCTGAGTGGGCTGAACTTCGCCAGCCACGCATCGCCGCTGTTTAGCGCGGTTCCGCCGCTGGTTCCGCCATTGAATGTGGTGTTCGCGCCAAGCGGATTGAAGGACGGGAACTCGGTGCTCAGCGTGCCGCCTGCGGCATAGATCGAACCATCGACGCCGAGGAATGCCGTGCTGCCCACATCGCGTAACGTGCCACCGAAGTACGTGGCGTATTCGATCGTGGTCATGTCCGCAGACAACACCATGATCAACCCATCCCAATTGCCGGCATTCACGGTCTGGCGAAACTCCCCGGTTTGCTGTGCGAGTTTGGACATTGGGAAGTCGGTGGATTTGGTTTCCGCGACGATGAAGATTCGACCATTGGCGTCGACATAGACCCCATCGGGATTTTCGCCCGATGATCCACCAATGACTGTGCTGCGAACAATTACGCCGCTATCGGCGGCGATCTTCACGATCGCAATGTCCGACCCGCCGCCCAAAGGTGAGGTAGGCCCGGCCTGTGTCACGGGAAAACCACCCGATGTGACGATCGCTGCGTATGCATTGCCATCAGAATCGACGGCGAGGCTGTGCGTCTCATGCTCTTCGTCACCCGCTCCGCCCAGATAGGTCCCGTAGACGATTGAAGTTCCGTCCGCCGTTAGTTTGGCAACATAGACATCAGTGAGTCCACCTCCATAGGTTGTGCCGCCGCCGCCGACCTGTAACCCTGTGGATGGGGTATCAAAAAGGATGATCGGTCGGCCTTGTGGATCGACACGGATGGACGGGTTGGTACTTTCACTCTTGTTTCCCCCTAGCCAGGTCGCCCAGATTACGCCTGAGCCGTCGTTTTTGATCTTTGCCAAGCCGACGTCCGCGCCCGCGCCAGGCGTCAACCCTTTGCCGCCGCCACGATCGATCATTTTCCCATCAAACGCGGCAGGCAACTGCCGATACGGATCAGTCGTCTGCGCGGTCGAGGGGACGGTGAGGGGTACGAAAATGTTTCCCTGAGTGTCCAACGCCAGATCGCGGACTAACTCACCCCTGCCGAAATAGCTCGCCCATTGTAGATTCCCGCTCGAGTTGAGTTTCGCTACAAAGCCATTCTGCAGCCCGTAACTGCCACCGGTGTTAGTGCTTTCGGGCGTGAAGAAGTCCGTTTGCATGGCTCCGACGGTGGTCGGGAAGTCTGTCCCGGCGCGACCGCCGACGTAGACATTGCCTGCGCTATCGAGTTCCACCGCATAGGCACGATCATAATTTGGTCCGCCGAGAAAGGTGGACCAGATAATTGCCCCGGTCGGACTGTATTTGGTGATAAATGCGTCGGCGTTGCCGTATGCGCCGCCTACACCGGGAGGCGTTGCGTTGGGCTTCGGAGATACGGTGTCGACCCCGCGATTGAAAACCGAGCCATTGTATTGCCCGTTGCCCGTCGCGATTCCGGAAGTCCTGTTAATGGTCGGAGTTGGGGTAACCGGAAACCGCTGGTCGTATGGCCCGACAACGCCCAGCGTGCCAGTGCCGCCCACCACATACACGTTTCCGTCAGCGTCGGCAGCGGCGTCACGGACGTGATCCCAGCCTTCTCCCCCAAGGTAGTGAGAATAGGAAAGTTCATACGAAGCAGAAAAGACAGTGCTGACACTGCTACTGGTAACAAGTGCCAAAGCCAGGGGTGAAAACCGCATCGAAAACTCTCACTTTCCGGTACCTTTGAGGGGTATTCGTTCAGGGACGTCGTTTCAAAGAACAATTTTTCCTGAATGCAAACGTTTGATCGTTCATTGAAGCCGGTTCGATTATTCGGTATGTCCTGCGTTTCGTCGAAAAAATTCTGGAAGAAGAAGGCGAAGGCGTAAGCATCGGCTGACACAACCCGGCGCGGAAAGCACCCAACCCAGACGTTAAGCTGGGCGATCTTTTGCACCTGGGGCGAATTTTCCCCGCGCAAACCGCTGCTGTTTCATCATTTAGAATTTCGGAAGCCGTCAGAGCGGACCAATCACTTCTGCACCGACTGCCTCGCGATCGCGCTGGCGGAGCCGGCGTCGAGGGTGAAGGGGCGGAGGCGCATGGAGAAGGTCATCGGCACGGGTTTGAGTTGATACTTGTCGAACACGCCCGGGCCGCAACTGGCGGTGCCGATGCCGGTGTGGGCGGCGTCGAGGATCAGCGTCACGTCGTCGCGACGTTTCAATTCATGCGGGTGACGGGCGGCCTCAAGGTCCTGAGGCGTGTAGCGGCTGGCGCTAAAATGCAGCGCCGGACTGCCGGTCGCCAAAAGGCCAAGCCCGCGCAGATTGGTGATCGCGACGTAATCACAATCGGAGCGAAGCCCGTTCTCCTGCGGGAATATGTAGTTGGTGAACAGTTGATCGACACTGGCGCGATAGTGGCCGACGAGTTGGGACTGCTTGGTGTCCGGATAGCTCTCGCCTGGCCCGCGGCCGAGCCATTGCACCTGGTCAAACGTGCCCGGGAGCGACATCATCAGCCCGATGCGCGGAAGTTGTGGGGGGAGGTCGCCATGCGGCGTGACGCTGGCGTCGATGAGGATATCGCCGGTGCCGAGGAACGTGTACGCCAGATCGACATCCAGCCAGCGGCGATAGTGGACTGGAGGCGCAAAGCGGGTGCTGACGCTGACACGATAGGCGTTGTCGATCTTCTCGCACTTGACCGCGCCGACGCGCGACCGCAGGCGATCGAGATGGCTGGCGATCCACAGGCGCGCCGATGAGTTCCCGCCTCCGCCGCGATCGTTGTCGGTGGAGGCGCGCCAGAGGTTAAACGACGGGCCTTTGCTGAGCAGGGGGGTGTTCTGGAACGCCAGCGATCGGATCACGCCGCGAACGCGGTCAAAATCGACCGAGACATTCCCGGCCCGGATCGCGATCGAATGGGCATCTTCACACGCCACCACGGGCGATAGCCCAGAAGTGCTGACCCGCCGGGCCGGGGCTTTCCACGGCAGTTCAAACTGTGCGGTCGCGACGACATGCCCATGGTTTGCCCAGCGATTTTGCGATGCCAGTGTGTAGGTGATCGTCAGGTGATACACCGCACCGGCCGCCAGCAGGGTGGGTTTGTTGAGGGGGATTTTCAGATCGGCAGAAGTGCCGGGCAATATTGCGGGCATCGCGATCGTGCCGCTGTCGATGGTTTCTCCGTCACAAGTGATCGCATAGCCGATTTGCAGGTCGTCCAGGCTCGTATGGAATCGGCGATTGGTGATGCGGATCTTGCCGGCGGCGATGTTGATCGCTTC
>JBGSMH010000583.1:0-8229 GCA_041740275.1 Phycisphaerae bacterium | reverse complement strand
CAGGCGGTGCCTTGATCGGCGCCGGCGTCGGTGCCATCGGGGGCGCACTGGTCGGGAACGCCATGGACGAATCGGACCGCAAGAAAGAAGAAACCCGCTACACCTCCGACTACGACCGAAACTTCGACGCCCAAGGCCGACGAATCCGCTGAAACGGCGGATTCGCGGCGCATCGTTCAAAGTCGCATCGAGTTGGTGCTCCGTTGTCGGCTCGCGACATTATCAGGCGCGACGGCGTTGGATCAGCGGAATCGCCAGGCCCACCAGCATCGCCAGGCTGGTCGGCTCAGGCACAAGCGTGATCGAAACTTCGGTCGGCTCGTAGTTCAACGTGTAGTTCGCCGGATCCAGCGGCGAGCCGTTAAGCGTGACCGAGCCGAAGGTGCCGGTGTAATCGCTACCCGCTAGTGTTTCGGTGATCAGCGTGTAGGTTCCATCAACGAAACCGCCGGTATTTCGCAGAGCCAACTCGGCACCGTTCAGTCGGAAGTCATCGGTCAAGAAGCCGATAACGATCTGGTCGTTGTCGCCCAGCGCATTGCCGATGTCCATCTGCAGGCGAGCAGAAGCGTTGAAGGTCACGCCCGCGCGGATGGTTGTAGATGTTGACTGTACGGTGAGAGTGGAGATCAACTCCCCACCATCGTAACCGTCTACCGCGAGGGTGCTCCCGTCGCCGCCTGGAGAGAGCGTGCCACCGGCGTCAATGGTCAGGGCAGTGTATTGATAGATGCGGAATGTCGGTGCCAACCCTCCGATGGACTCGGCATCGCCGATGACCGGGCCGTTCATCGTGACGGCGTTTGCACCGTTAAAAAGATAGCTGCCGGAATTCCCGGCTCCGGTCGGAACAGCGTAAGCGTTGTCGATGGTGCCGTTTACCACCAGCTTGCCGTTGCCCAGGATTTTCAAGTCGCGATTGCCGGGCTTGGCGACGTTTCCGTTGACGACAAGTGTGGTGCCCGTGTCGATGAAGATGTCTGCGGCCGTGTAGTTCTGGGCAAACCCCAGGTTGGCATTGATGCGAGTCATGCCCCCGCCGGAAATGCTCATGTCATAGGCGGGGCTGCCCGCATCGATATCGAGTCTAAGCAAGCCGTTATTCCCGGCCCCGTCGTCGCTGGAGAAGGTCCAGTCGCCAGAGTTCACGTAAAGCGAGCGGATGGTGTCACCCGTACCCAGTGCGGGCTGATTGGCGATGACGCCACTAAACACGGCGTCACCGTTGGCGTCGGGGGAGAGATTATCCCAGTTTCCGTCGTCTGCCCAGTCGGTACCGTTGGTGCCGGTCCAGTTGGTAACCGCCGCAGATGAATAGCCAGATACCGATAAAGCGGCTGCAATAGCCAGAAGTGTGCGATGTCTCATACGTTTTGCCTCTCCTAATGAACAAAGAAGTGAATCAGAAAGCCTCTAATGGAAGATAGTCCATCGATTGCCGAGGTCAAGGCAAAAATGTGCTTTTTTGCTTACTTCCTGCATTTCTTATCATTATCTTGCGTTACAAAGGCATTATTTGAGAAACTCGCCCGCTTGATAAAAAGACATTTTACTCCTATAACCTCCCCCGATGAAGTTGCTCATCCCCAATCAGATCGGTGGCGACGAGGCCAGGGTGGCGTTGGTACCGGCAGTTGTTAAGAAGCTGGTCGCCGACGAACATGAGGTGTTGGTCGAGTCCGGCGCTGGCTTGCGCGCCGGCCATGACGACCCCGCTTTTGTCGCCAGTGGCGCGACGATCGTCGATCCCGGCAACGGCTGGTCCGACGCCGACATCGTGCTGGTGGTTCGCCCGCCGGCGATCGAAAATATCTCCAAAATGAAACGTGGCGCGATCGTCGTCGGCATGCTCAAGCCACTCGATGAGCCGCAATACATCCAATCGGTCGCCTCGACCGGAATCACTGCCCTCGCACTGGAACTGCTCCCGCGTATCACGCGTGCTCAGGCGATGGACGTGCTGAGTTCGCAGGCCAATCTGGCGGGCTACGAAGCGGTGATCCTCGCGGCAGAGAAACTGGACAAGATTTTCCCCATGATGATGACCGCCGCCGGAACATTACAGCCGGCACGGGTGTTCGTCATCGGCGCGGGCGTCGCGGGTTTGCAGGCAATCGCCACCGCCAAGCGCCTGGGCGCGGTCGTCAGTGCCTATGACGTTCGACCTGCGGTCAAGGAGCAGGTGCAATCGGTCGGTGCCAAGTTCATCGAACTGCCCATCGACACCGCCAGTGCCCAGGACGCCGGGGGATATGCCAAGGAACAATCTGAAGACCAACAGCGCAAGCAGCAGGAATTGATGACCAAGGTGATCGCCGACAGCGATGTGGTGATCACCACCGCGTTGATCCCCGGCCGACCCGCGCCCAAGCTCATCCCCGCCGCTGCGGTGGAGAAGATGCAGCGTGGGAGCGTGATCATCGATCTGGCGTCCGAGCGAGGCGGCAACTGTGAGTTGACCGAACCGGGACAGGTCGTCGTCAAGCATGGCGTGACGATCGTCGGCTTGACGAATGTCGCCGGGCTGATCCCGACGCACGCCTCACAGGTCTATGCCGCGAATTTGCAGAAGTTGCTGGCGTTGATCATCAACAAAGAAGGCGCGTTGAATCTTGACCTGACCGATGAAGTGGTCGCCGGCGTGGTCGTCACCCAGGACGGGAATGTCATCCATCCGACGATGAAAAAAGTGCTTGGGCTTAATTGAGAATGAGTGATCACAGCGATTTGCCTGCAAAGCTGTGACAAAGAAAACCGGAGTCAGAATGGCCGAACTCAGTTCACATTTATTCGTCTTTCTCTTAGCCGCCTTTTTGGGGCTGGAGGTGATCAAGCGGGTCAGCCACATGCTGCACACGCCGCTGATGTCGCTGACCAATGCGATCAGTGCGATCAGCGTGATCGTCGCGATCGAACTGGCCGGGCAGAACCACAGCACCCTGGGCATCGTGCTGGGCACGATCGCGGTCGCTACCGCAATGACCAACGTGGTCGGCGGTTTCCTCATCACCGAACGCATGCTCAAGATGTTCAAGAAGCGTGAGGTGAAGCGATGAACTCTTTATTCGCCTCAATGAACCTGTTTGCAGAAGTGGCCGCGCCTGTGGACGTGATGGTACGCGGCGACGCCAGGCAGGACGCATTTACGCTCCTCTGCTTTTTGTTCGCCTGTGCCTGTTTTGTTCTGTCGCTGAAGTGGCTCAGCGCACCGGCAACGGCGCGTAAAGGCAACCACATCGGCACGATCGGCATGCTCGCCGCCATTGTCGGGGCGTTGATGTCGTACGAGGTCGTAAACTACGAGTGGATCATCCTCGGCCTGGTCATCGGTTCCGCTGCGGGCATTCCCATGGCGCTTTTGATGCCCATGACCCACGTCCCACAGCGAACCGCGCTCTCCCACGCTTTTGGCGCTCTAGCGGCGGCATTGGTGGGTACGGCACACTATTACATGGAGTTCTGGAGGCCCGAAACCCCGCCTTACATCATGGCGATCCTCGCGGTCGAAGTGCTGCTCGGTGCGCTCACGTTTACCGGCTCATTGATGGCGTTCGGCAAGTTGCAGGAACTCCTCCCCACGCGCCCGATGACCTATAAAGGCCAGAACATCGTCAACGTGACGGTGCTGGTTCTGGCGATCACCTGCGCCGTTTGCCTGTCGATCTGGCCGGACCAGACGTGGATCTTCCCGATCCTGATCGTGCTGGCGCTGGCGTTCGGCGTGATGCTTATCCTCCCCATCGGCGGCGGGGATATGCCCACCGTCATCGCACTTTTGAACAGCTACGCGGGTTTGAGTGCGTCATTGATGGGCTTTGTCCTGAACAACAAACTGCTGATCGTCGCCGGTGCGCTTGATGGTGCCAGCGGTTTGATCCTCAGCATCATCATGTGCAAGGCGATGAACCGCTCGTTTACCAACGTGCTGTTCGGTGCCTTCGGACAGGTACAGGCGGCGGCTGTCCAAGGCGAGAAAAAGCCGGTCAAATCCACCACCGCCGAAGAAGCGGCACAGATCATGGATGTCGCCAACAAAGTGATCATCGTCCCCGGCTACGGGATGGCGGTCGCGCAGGCGCAACACAAGGTGCGCGAGATGTACGATCAGCTCACCCGTCGCGGCGTGGACGTGCGATTTGCGATTCACCCCGTCGCCGGCCGCATGCCCGGACACATGAATGTGTTGCTGGCAGAGGCAGAGATTCCGTACGACAAACTCGCGGAGATGGACGACATCAACGGCGATTTTGCCCAGGCAGATGTCGCACTGGTCATCGGTGCCAACGACGTGGTCAACCCCGCCGCCCGGCACGACAAAAGCAGTCCGATCTACGGCATGCCGATCATCAACGCCGATATGGCGAAGACCGTTTTTGCGATCAAACGCAGCATGAACCCCGGTTTTGCCGGCATCGACAACGAACTCTACACCGCCGACCAAACCCTCATGCTCTTCGGCGACGCCAAAGCCGTCGTCGGTGCGATCGCCAAAGAGTTGGCCGATATGAATGGAAACTGAGGAAGTGCCGAATGTGAAGTGTGTAATGTGTAATGCATTCCACATTTCACACTTCACATTCCACATTTTCTTCATCCTCCCAAATACGCCTTCTGCACATCCGCATCTGCGAGTAACAGTCGCGCCGGACCTTCCTTGATGACTTGGCCGGTCTGGATGACGTAGCCGTGGTGGGCGATGCTCAGTGCCATGTGGGCGTTTTGTTCCACCAGCAGGATCGTCACGCCGTCGCGATTGATCTGGCGGATGATGCTGAAGATCAGTTGCACGATCTGCGGTGCCAGGCCTAGCGACGGCTCATCGAGCAATAACAGTCTCGGCCGGGCCATGATGGCGCGGGCGATCGCCAGCATTTGCTGCTCTCCACCCGATAGCGTCCCGGCCTGCTGCTTGAGTCGCTCGCGGATACGAGGGAAAAGATCCAGCGCCTTTTCACGGTCGGCCCGAATCTCCTTTGCATCCGATCGGGCGTAGGCCCCGAGCATCAGGTTTTCATCGACGCTCATATTCGCGAAAATCCCTCGGCCTTCCGGGGCGTGGGCGATGCCGCGTCGCACGATCTGGTGCGGCTTGCGGCGAACGATCGATTGACCATCAAACACAACCGCACCCGAGGTCGGCTTTTCCAGCCCGGAGATGGTGCGTAGCGTCGTCGATTTGCCCGCGCCGTTGCCGCCGATCAAAGTGACGATCTGCCCGCGGGCCACTTGCAGGTTGATGCCCTGCAGTGCATGAATCCCGCCGTAATGAACGTGCAGATCGGAGATGTCGAGCAAGAGATCAGACACCCGAACCCCCCGCGCCCAATTCCATATCGTGTTGCACAACCTCTTCGACCGAGTGCGCCGGCGCACCCAGATACGCCTCGATCACCTTCTCGTTCGCCTGAATCTCCTGCGGCGAGCCGGTCGCGATGATCTGTCCGTAATCGAGCACCGTAATATGCTCGCACAAATCCATCACCACGCCCATGTCATGCTCGATAAGCAGAATCGCCACCGGGAAATCGCTCAACACCTGCCGGATCAAGCCTTTGAGCGCCACTTTCTCATTGGGGTTCATCCCGGCGGCGGGTTCATCGAGCAGCAGAACCTTCGGATCGGTCGCCAAAGCCCGCGCGATTTCCAGCCGCCGCTGATCGCCGTAGGGCAGATTGCTGGCGGTCTCTTCGGCGCGATTCGCCAGGCCAAACCGATCGAGCAACTGCATCGCGTGGTTGCGAATCTGCTCCTCGTCGCGGTAATGCATTGGCAGTCGCAGCAACGCGCTAAAAAGATTGTGCCGTGAACGCAGGTGGCAGGCGATGCGTACGTTGTCCAAAACCGAGAGGTGCTTGAATAGCCGGATATTTTGGAACGTTCGTGCCAACCCGCGCGCCGCGATGGCGCTGGGTCTTCGCCCGGCCAGGCGCTTGTTGTTCAGACGGATCGTGCCGACATCGGGCTTGTAGACGCCCGTCAGCAGATTAAAGCACGTCGTTTTGCCCGCCCCATTGGGACCGATCAGCCCGTGGAGTTGGCCGGTGCGGATGGAGATCGAGAAGTCATCGACCGCGGTCAGCCCGCCGAAGTGTTTGGTGACGTTCTTGACGTCCAGTTGCGCCACACTCATCGCAACCCTCGCTTTCGACGTCTGAAAACGTCCCAAACCTCATGCGTGCCCAGCAGCCCGCGCGGCCGCAGGATCATCACCAGAATCAGGATCAGCGAATAGAGAATCAGCCGATATTTGGCGAATCCTTCGGCCTGGAGCAATTCGGGCAGATAGGTCAGCACGATCGCCGCGATCACCGCGCCGCTGACCGATCCCATGCCACCTAGTACGACGATGACGACGATCTCCAGCGATCGCATAAACGCCATCTCGTCGGCCTTGAGCGCCCCCTGGCTGCCGGCGGTCAGTGCGCCGGCGATACCGGCAAAGAACGCACTGATCATAAACGCCTGCACCTTGTATCGCGTGGTTTTGACGCCCATCGCCTCGGCCGCCACCTCGTCCTCTCGAATCGATAAATACGCTCGCCCATGCGTCGAGTATTTCAAGCGAATCGCCACCAGAATCGTCACCCCCACAAACAGGAATATCCAGAACAGCGATCCGAACTTGGGGATGGATTGAAACCCCATTGCACTTCCCAACCCGCTGACCATGTCCCATGTATCGGCCCGGTCGAATCTGCGGACGGCGACTTGTCGGTTGCTGCTTTCGATCAGGATGCGGACGATTTCGCCAAAGCCGACGGTGACGATCGCCAGGTAGTCGCCGCGAAGCCGCAGTGATGGCAATCCCACCAGCAACCCCGCGATCGCCGCCACCCCGCCGGCGGCGAGGCAGACGCCCAGATAGAACAAATCGCCCGTCCCGAACCAAACAACTTCCTCGCCTAATTTTGAAAACGGCAAGGCAAAGCTGATCACCCCCGGCGTGGGTGGTGTGCTAAAGAATGTGACCGATCCGTAATACAGCACCGCGCCCGCGAAATACGCCCCCAGTGACAAGAACCCCGCATGTCCGATCGAAAACTGCCCCGTAAACCCGTTCACGATATTCAGCGACACCGCAAGGATGATCGCGATGCCGATCAGGTTCAGTTGATTGATCCAGTACCCATCGTCAAACGTCCCCACGCCGACGTGAACGCCCAGCGCGATCGCGATCACGACCAGCGGCGGGAGAATGGAACGGGTAAACATCAGCATGGTGCCGATCTGCTTCGACTGCGACGTATTGAAATCAGACTTTCTCCACTGTGGCTTTGCCGAACAATCCGCTCGGTTTGATCAGCAAAATGAGGATCAGCACGGCAAAACAATAGACATCGCGATAGACGTTGGTGTCAAAGGTAATCAGCTCTGGAAAGAACTGCTGACCGGCGGCGCCGAAGCGTTCGAGAAACGCGATCAAAAAGCCACCCACCATCGCCCCGCGCACATTGCCGATTCCCCCAACGACCGCAGCGATGAAGGCTTTGAGACCCAGCAACACCCACGCGTTGCTGGCCGGTTGATGGACGACCGGATACGCCATCGCAAACAGCACCCCCGCCGCCCCTGCCAGTGCGCCGCCGATGATGAAGGTGCCGTCGATCACGCGGTCAACGTTGATGCCCATCAGGCTGGCGACCTTGTCGTTGAACGACACCGCCCGCATCGCCCGGCCGAATCGGCTATGGAAGATCAGCAGTTCCAGTGCGACCATCAGCAAGAGTGCCGCGACGATGGTGACCGTCGCCAGCAGGCTGATCTTGACGCCTTTGATCTCCAGCAGCGTGGGGTTGGCGATCAATCGCGGCATCGACTGGGGGTCGGTGCCGATCGCCCAGGGGAGTTGGCCGACGTTTTGCAGCAGCAGTGACACGCCGATCGCGGTGATCAATACGTTGAGTCGTGGCGCGTTGCGGAGCGGTTTGTAAGCCAGTCGCTGGATCACAAACGCCAGCCCGCCAC
This sequence comes from Phycisphaerae bacterium, assembly GCA_041740275.1. GTDB lineage: Bacteria > Planctomycetota > Phycisphaerae > Tepidisphaerales > Tepidisphaeraceae > BPJO01. The sequence continues at coordinate 264 of JBGSMH010000583.1, read as the reverse complement.
AAACGATCATCGCGGCGGGGAGGATCAGGAATATCTCATAGCCTTTGGCAACGACTTCCGGCCTCCCGGCGACGATCCCCAGCCCCCACAGCCCGGCGGTCAATAATCCGGTCCAGGCCCCGATCGCAAAGACATCACTATGGGCAAAATTGATAAACCCCAACACCCCATACACCATCGTGTACCCCAACGCGATCAGCGCATAGAGCGCGCCGAGCGTGAGAGCGTCGAGAAGGGCCTGTAGTAGTAGGGCTGACATGGGGG
>JBGSMH010000582.1:0-7524 GCA_041740275.1 Phycisphaerae bacterium | reverse complement strand
TTGGGGAATGGCGGGATTTCATCCGCGCCCTACGGCTGATCGTGGCACGGGCTACCCAGCCCGTGATTAGAACTTGGGCTGGAAGCCCAAGCCACAGAAACAGTCGTGTTCAACCCCTGAAGCGGGTCAGGGATTGTGGTGTGTGTGACAAATTCGTTTCGAGCAGACATCTTGAATCCATCTGCGTTCATCAGTGTTCATCTGCGGTTTCAATGCATTCTTGCCTTTCGTCACGAACCACCAACCACGAATCGCCAAACCCGACAAAATCATTCTCATTGATCTTGCAGTCTTGGGTTGGACGATTTAGATTCTGGTACAGGGACGTCCATAGTTATCAGACGCGCGATGGATCGCGCGGCAGACAAGTCAGTCGCACCAGCGCGAAAGCGAGGCCAGGATGGCTCAACGCAAGAAAGGCCCGGCACTTTTCGAGGTGATCCGGGCCGCCCAGCAGAAACAAGCCGAACAACAACGTAAGCAGGAGGCCCAGCGTCATGCGACGCCCGGCGCGCTCAGCACCGCCGCCAACCGGTTGAAAGACCTCGGTTGGTTGAAGAGCAAGTTGGTTGGCACTTCCACTACAATAAAACGCGAGCCGGTGATGCGCGAAATCCCGGCGTCACGGGTCGAGCCAGTCGAATCGCCGATTGAAACACCTGTAGTCGAAGTCGAACCCATCGCACCCGTCCAGCGTGTGGAAGCACCCGTTGCTCGCCCGGCCGTGGTGATCGCCCATGAGTCTGCCCCGACAGCGGCCGAGGACGTGGCACGTCAGGTGCGGATGGAGATCGCCGCCGCTTCGCGAATGAAAGAGACTTACGACGACATCAGCCCGGACCCGGTGCTGAATAACGTCGCCGATGTCTTTGGTCGCATTGATGCGCGCGATGAAGAGCCCGCTACGCGATCGTTCCGCTTGCCGTTTCATCTGAGTTACAGCACGGGACTGGCAGCGGGGATCGGGTTGCTGGTGGTTTTGGGATTGGTGCTGATTTTCTCGAAAATCGGATCGAACGAAGTGAAGACGCTTGCGAACCAGACGCCGCGGCCGGACGTGATCGAAAACGTCAAGCCGGCGCAAGGCGTCGTCGAAGCAGCGACTCCGGTGCGAACGACCAACAACAATACTGCCGTCGCGCGTCCGGTCGGACCGACTACGCCGGGTAGTGTTGCGGTCGAAAGCGATTTCTCACCGGTTGCACTTCCTCCAGGCGGGAAGCGGATTATTGGGTTGCAGTATGTGGTGCTGATGTCGTTCCCCCCCGCCGCCGAGGCGGACGCCAAGGAACTGGTCAACTTCCTGAACTCCAAAGGCGTCGCGGTGACGGCAGAGCGTGGCTTGCCCGGGTATAGTCAGACCTGGCATAGCGTGATCACCACCACAGGCTTTCATAAGACCAAAGAGAACAAGCAGTACAATGCCTTCATCGAACCGATCAATGGGTTGATGAAGCAGTACGCCAAGGGCTCAAAGTTCAAGACGTTCAAGCCCGACGTCTACACCTGGCGGGCCGCGAATTAGGCGATCCTCGCGCTGGTAAACGCGCAACACCGGTTTTTTAATAATTCAAAATCCGAACACTGTTTTTGCAGGCCCAAACGCGCGCGCGTTGCGCCGCCAACGGCTCTGGCGCGCAACAGCCCGCAAAGGGTAGACGAACCGCTCAAATCGGTCTGATGTCGCAAGACTCTGGATTCGCGTCGGAATGGCTGATTGGTTATATTTGGCCTTCCCCATGGACCAACGCACGCCGACCCATTCCGATGCGACTTTGCTGCGACAGGTGGAGGCACTCAGTGCCCAGGTCCGCCATCAAAGTCAGCAGATTTCGCGGCTGGAAACGATGCTCCAGGAGTTGATCGCGATCTCGCTTTTACCCGAATCGGAGCGCGCGGCGATTTCGATCGAGCACCGCAAGCGTCGGCTGGCGAATCTGAAGCAGCAGATCGAGCATGTCCTGACCGCCGAGCGGTACGATCAACTCGAACCGCTGATTATCGAGTTGCAGACGCACTTTAAGAACGACCCTGATGCCGAGACACTGCGACTCAATGCGTGGGCGCGTCGTGATGCGGCGATGGCGGACGCGATCAGTCGCGTGCGTGAACGCGCTCAGGCGTTGATGTCGGTCAACAAGTGGCCGGAAGCTCATCTGGCGATCCGGGAAGAGTTGAAGCGGTTTCCGGAGCAGCCGGAGTTGCTGTCACTGCTTCGGCAGGTGGATGCCGAGCATCACGCGTGGCGCGAGCACGCGGTCAATACGCTCTACACGCAGGTTCGCGACGCGATCGGTCGGCGCGACTGGCGACGCGCCCTGCGCGACGCCGAGGAGATGGCCGGGCGATTCAGCGATCATCCGCGCGGGGTAAAGATCATCCAGCAACTGGAAACCATTCGAGAGAACGCCGAGATCGAGCATCGACAGGAGATGGAACGCGATCTGCAACAGTTGATCAAGTCCCGTCGGTTTGATGAAGCGATGACGCTGGCGGAAGATTTGATCCGCCACTACCCGCTCTCCCCACAGGCGGCGGAGTGTCGGGCGCTGATCCCGAAGTTGGAAGAACGCGCGATGCAGGAAGAGGCCGATCGGCTTGGCACCCACTAATCGCAGGACAGAGTTGCTTGACCCTCCAGACGAGAACCCCAAACCCATGCAGGCCCCCAAGTCATCCGTTTCCCCATCGCTGGAAGAACCGCGTCCCCGTGCCGTGACGCTGCGAAGTATCCTGCTCGGATTGCTGGGCGTCGTCTTTATCTGCGGCCTTGCGCCATACAACGATTGGGCGGTCAGCAATACGTTCATGATCGGCAATTTTTTACCGATCGGACTGGTATTGGTGCTGCTGGTGCTGGTGCTGCTGGTCAATGGCCTGTTGCGGGCGGTTGCGCCAGCACACATGATTCGCGAAGCGGAACTGGCGGTCATCACCGCGATGCTGCTGGCGTCGTGTTCACTTCCGTCCAGCGGGTTGATGCGGTACCTACCTTCGAGCATTGTCGGGATTCACACCACCGCGGCTGACAAGGTGGAGCTTTCCAAGGTCGTCGAGGACGCCAGAATCCCCAGTTGGCTGCTGCCTGACATGCCCGACAGCGCCGATACCCCCAACGCCAAAGCCAACACCGACGTGATGAAGTATTATCTCTCGCGCTCGCCCGATCAGGTGGTGCCCTGGAGCGCGTGGGTGAGGCCGATTCTGACCTGGGGCATCTTCGTCGCGATGCTCTGGGGCATCATGATCCTGCTGTGCCTGCTGGTCCGACGACAGTGGGTGGAAAACGAACGGCTGGCGTTTCCACTGGCGACGGTTTACGGATCGCTGATCGAAGCACCCGAACCCGGGCGATGGTTCAACACCCTTTTCAGCTCCAGAGGCTTCTGGATCGCCGCGGCGGCGGTGTTTGTTTTCCATGCGTTTAACGGCTTCCACGCATATTTCCCGATCGTGCCGGAGATTCCGCGTGGCTATAACTTCGGCCAGCTTTTTGCAGACCCGCCTTTGAACGTGACGCGCGCCGGCTTCAAGGACGCGGAGTTGTATTTCTGCGTCATCGGGATCACCTTTTTCCTTCAGAGCAAAATCGCGTTCAGCATCTGGTTTTTCTATGTGCTGGTGAATCTGACGCATGTGATTGTCGAAGGTCAGTTTCAGGCGACGTTCACCGACCCGATGAAGCATGATCAGACCTTTGGCGCGATGGTCATGTTGTCGATGGTGATCCTGTGGATCGGACGCCAGCACTGGTGGATGATCATCCGCAAGATGTTCGGCCAGTCGCGGCCGGACGAAACCGAAAGTCGATATCTGCCCTACGCCTTTGCCGGATGGGGCGTGGTGGTGCTGTTTATCGGGATCGTGATCTGGATGATGCTGGCAGGGATGGCGTGGTATGGCGCGATCGTGATGACGGTCATTCTGCTGATGATGCTGATGACGGTGGCGCGGATCGTGGCTGAGACCGGGTTGGTATTTGTGCAGATCAACTGGCCGATGTCGCGGGTGTGGTTCTATCCGGCGATGATCCCGGATACGCCGATCAAGACCGACGCGACAACGTTTTTCTTTTCCGGCTGGCTGACCACACTCTTTCACGATTTGCGAGAGAGTTTTGCGGCGTTCTTCCTGACCGGCGTGCGCGTGGCGGATACCGCGGCGTACGAACGATCGCGACGCTGGAAAACCGGATTCTCGTTTATCCTTGCGGTCATACTTGCACTGGTGGTCGGCTATTTTGTCGCCGCCGGGAGCATGTTGTGGACCGAATATAACTACGCCAGCACGATGAGCAGTCGGGCCGATTCTCCGATCAATCGCTACGGCGTCGAATATTCACCAAGAGACCACATCCTGTCCCCCGCCGACAACTACGCGAACGGGCCGCGCGAGGAAGGACACAGCAGTCTGGTCCATATCAGCATCGGCGGCGCGGTTGTCGCGGCATGTAGTGTCCTGCGTCTGACGCTGGCGTGGTGGCCTTTGCACCCGATCGGATATTTTGTCTCCTACGCCTACGCGATTGATCGGATCTGGTTCAGCGTCATGATCGGATGGCTGGCCAAAGTGATCATCGTCCGCTTCGGGGGAAGCGAGTTGCTCAAGAGTGGCCGAAATGTCTTTATCGGGTTGGTCGTCGGCGAAACCAGTGCCGCGGCGTTCTGGCTGATCTACAGCCTCCTGGCCAACTGGCTTGGATACGACTATCAACGCATCATCCTTTTGCCCACGTAGGAATCATGGACACCAAACTGCTGACTCAACTCTGTGCGATCCCCACTTCTCCGTTCAACGAGCAGCGTGTGATCGATTGGGTGCTGGCGTGGTCACGCCGATTTCGAAAGATCAAAGTTTCTCGTGATCGATTTGACAACACCCTTCTTCAGTTGCCCGGATCGACGCCATCGTCGAACAAATTGCCTCGCGTGGTGATGGTTGCGCATCTGGATCATCCGGGGTTTACCGCAGTGGAAATGACCGACAAGAAGACGCTCCACGCCCGCTTCAATGGTGGCGTGCGACCAACCTTTTTTTTGGGTGAGAAGGTTCGGTTCTTCGATGCCGATCACACCGTACGCGGCCGCATCACCAAAGTTGATACCAGTGAAATCGGTTACCCCATCGGTGCGGTGATCGCCGTCCCGAGCGCAGTTACGCCGGGTTCGGTCGGGATGTGGGATCAAACCGAACCGCGCATCAACAAGAACCGTTTTTCCTGTCGCGTCTGTGATGATCTTGCCGGTGCCGCCAGTGCACTGACGGTGCTGGAAACGCTGCATCGACAGAATCTGAAATCGCCGGTTGCGGTGTTATTGACCCGTGCCGAGGAAGAAGGCTTTGTCGGTGCTATCGCGGCGGCGCAGGATGGGAAGTTGCTCAAAAAGTCCGACCGCATCATTTCCATCGAATGTTCGGCCGAGCAGTCCTATGCAAAACAATCGGATGGTGTGGTGATCCGCGTCGGCGATCGAACCAGCGTCTTTAATTCGGCGTTCACGTATTTCATCCGGCAGCAGGCGGACACGTTGGCGGATAAGTGGAAGGATTTTGAGTTCCAGACCGCCCTCATGCCCGGCGGGACCTGCGAGGGCACGGTGTTCGACGCATGGGGCTACATCGCCGCCGCCGTTTGCGTGCCGCTGGGTAATTATCACAACATGAACATGAAAACCGGCAAAATTGGTCCGGAATACGTCGATCTGCGCGATTGGAACAACATGGTGCGCCTGCTTACCACAGTCGCGAAAAACGCCGCGAGCTTTACCAGCGATCACGCGGAGCTAAAGAAAAAGCTGCTCAAGCGATTCGATCGCTACAAGCCCCTGCTGTAACCGCTATACTTAACTGCAATGTCAGAAAACGTCGCCGAAGTCGAACAGATTTGGAAGATCTACCGCAAGCCGGGGACGGATGTTGAAGTCTGCGCCCTGCGCGGCGTAAGCCTGAAGATCCGTCGCGGGGAGTACATGGCCATCATGGGTGCCAGCGGGTCGGGAAAATCCACGCTGATGAACATCCTGGGCTGCCTCGATCAACCCACACGCGGGCATTACATCCTCGGCGGTGAAGACGTGAGCGTCATGCCCGATGATGATCTGTCCGATATCCGCAGCCGCTCGATCGGGTTTGTCTTTCAGAACTTCAATCTGATCCAACAACTGACCGTGCTGGAAAACCTGGAAGTGCCGATGTTCTATCAAGGCATGCGTCCGGCAGAACGTCGCGCCCGCGCACAGGAACTCACCGAGCGCGTCGGGCTATCCGATCGAGGCGATCACCGACCCATGCAATTGTCCGGCGGCCAGCAGCAACGCGTATGCATCGCCCGAGCACTGGTCAATGATCCGCTGATCCTGCTGGCCGACGAACCGACCGGCGCGCTGGACACCAAGACCGGCCAGCAGATTCTGGAAATCTTCGACCAACTCCATGCCGGCGGGACGACGATCGTACTGGTGACGCACGACCCGGGTGTCGCCAATCGCGCCCAGCGAACCATCTGGCTTCAGGATGGTGAGGTCTATCGCGACACCCGGAACGAAAAGCAGCCACTCGCTGAAGCCGCGGCGCATTAGCGACGGGAGGGATCGCGATGTCGCGCCTGCTGATCTTCGCCAACCCCGTTTCCGGCCGAGGCCGGGGAATCAAGATCCTCGATCGACTGCTCCCGACGCTCTCAGCCGCGGGTTACCAAGTCGAATCACATACCGATCACCCGGAATCGCTTGCACCCATTGACGACGTTGATTCTGTCTACGCGATGATTGTGATCGGCGGGGACGGAACGCTTCGCGCGGTGGTCGAACGACTCAAGCACCTGCATCCCGATGCACCCCTGCCGCCGGTGCTGGTGATCGGATTGGGGACCGCGAATCTGATGCAGCGGCATTTGGGGTTGCGATATCGTAAGAGCGATCTGCCGCAGCAGGTTGCGCGTCTGCTTCAAAATCGCAAGACCAAGCAGGTGGACGTCGCAACCGCCGGTGAACATTTGTTTCTGCTGATGGCCAGTTGCGGATTGGATTCTTCGGTGGTGGAGCAACTGGCGCGGGCGCGGACCGGGCCGATCAGCAAAGCGACTTATCTGCCGTTCATTGCCAGGTCGTTGACGCAGTACGCCTTTTCGCCAGTGACAGTGACGGTCGATGGGCAGGTCGTGCATCGCGACGCACCGGCCCAGGTCTTTGTTGGGAATGTCGCGGAGTACGGGACAGGTTTTCCCGTGCTGGATCGCGCCAGCTCGTTCGATCAACGCCTGGATGTATGCGTTTTGCCCGCACGATCGCGGGTCGGACTCATGCGGCTGATGCTGCTGACGATGCTCGGCAAGCACCATGGCGCGCCCGGCGTGGTCTATACCACGGGTCGCGATGTAAGAATTGAGAGCGCGATTCCCATGCCGATCCAGATCGACGGAGAGTCGGCCGGGATGACGCCGACGCACATCCGCTTGCTGGACACGCCAGTCGGCTTTATCGTGCCCTGATATGCAACACGCGCCGCTCAAACTCGATCCCAATC
>JBGSMH010000581.1:0-3102 GCA_041740275.1 Phycisphaerae bacterium | reverse complement strand
ACGCGGATCTTATCCCCCGGTAGGCGCATCAGGGGCGCGGCGCGATCGTTTAGCTTGTCCAGTTTTCCCTGCAATAACGCCGCCAACAATGACCCGCTCGGGTCAAACCCCTGCGCGCTTAGGCCCGTGAAGTGGATGTTAAAATTGTCATCCACATCCGCCCGCCCGATCAGGCGAAACGCCGTCGGGACCAGTAGCACGCGGGCTTTGACATCCATCTGCACGAACAGATCGCGCTCGGTATCGTTTTGAAGCTGGATTTCGACCGATTCGACCGAAAACGCCAGCCCCCGCGACCGGCTGCCGGCGATCAAGCCGTGCTCCAGATCGTCGATGCCCACGCTGATCCTGGCCGAGCCCTCGCGGCAATCGTAGAGCGCCAGCGACAGCTTTTTGTCCTGATCGGGGATCAGCGCCAGCCGAGCGTCGGTCGCTTCCAGCCGCATGGAAGCGGCGTAATTGGCGTATTTCAGCGGATCGGCGATGTAACTGAGCTTTCCCACCCGCATGAACGGCCTGGGATCGGGCGTGGGCCCGTCGTCTTTGCCGCCCGGTCCTTGGGGCGTATAGGCGGTTTTGACGGTGCTGCCGGTGATATCAATCGATAGACGATCCAACTCCCCCAGCGATCGCCCGGCGGCTTGGATATCGATGCTCGGGTTCGACTCCAGCCGCGCCGCATACGCGGCCTGCAATAGCTCCTTCAACGCCACGATCGTCCGGGGCGCATCGACCACATCCAGCGGAAACCCCCCGCCGCCTTTGGCGAGGTTGATTGCCGGTTTTTCAAAGACCGTCACCGCCTGCGTGGTCGGCGGCGCGATGTCGCGCGCTTCCTTGACGTTGGATCGACAGCCGACCACGCCAGCGAGAAAAACCAGACAACCTGCTGAGACATACACCCTGCGCATGGGGTTTATCGTAACACCCCAGACTGCTTTGATCCTGCAAATGGGAACAGATTTGCACAATTCGAGTTAATAAAGCGCTCGTTTGACCATCTGAGCGACTTACGGTACTTTCTTTCCCCCACAACAAGGACTTCTGATGAGAGCAAGTGATATCCGCAAAGGTCAGGCCATCGTCATGGACGGCAAGCTGTTCGTCGTTACCAACGCCGACCACAACACGCCCGGCAATCTTCGCGCCAAGGTGCAGTTCAAAATGCGTGACGTGCTCAAAGGCACGATTCAGGACAAACGGGTGGGCGCCACAGACGACATCGAAGTGGTGAACCTTGACCGGCGGCAGGTGGAATACATCTACACGGATAACGAAGGCCTGTGGTTGATGGATCTGGAGACCTATGAGCAAGCGCCGATCCCCGCCGACGTGTTTGGCACGGATGCGCTGTATCTGAAAGATAACACGCAGATCGAAGCGATGTTCTACGAAGGCAAGCTGGTCAGCTATGACCTGCCCAAGACGGTCGATCTGAAGGTCAAAGACACGCCGCCGGGCATTAAGGGCGCGACTGCGACCAATCAGCAGAAGGAAGCGTTGATGGAGACCGGGCTGACCACGCGCGTCCCGTCGTTCATCGAAATCGGCGAAGTGCTGCGGATCTCGACCGAAACCGGCAACTATCTGTCGCGGGCTTAAGACGGATTCACCGCTGAGTCGCGGAGAACGCGGAGATCAACTCGGCGGCTGCGAACTTTCCCTGTTACGTCCAATCTGGGTTCGTCTCAGGGATTTTCGCGTCCATTTTGTCGCGCCAGTCTTTGAGCAGCGAATGCAGGCGGGCGGCGATTTGCGGCTCGGCGTCGGCGAGGCTGTGGGTCTCGCTTTCGTCGGATTTGAGGTTGTAGAGTTCGAGCCGCCCGTCATCAAAAAACTCGATCAGCTTCCAGTCGCCTTTGCGGACGGATGAACCGGGCGTGCCGCCTTGGTTACCGTAATGGGGATAGTGCCAGAAGATCGGGCCGCGGGTTTGGGGCTTGCCGGTAAGCATGGGCAGGATGCTCACGCCGTCCTGATGTTGATCGGGGATCAACTCGAGCGATGCGGCCTCCAGCAACGTGGGATAGAAGTCGGGGGAAGTCATCGGCTCACAACAGGTCGAATCCGGCGCGATCCTGCCTGGCCAGCGGACTATCAGCGGCTCGCGAACGCCACCTTCGTACATCCAGCCTTTTCCCTCGGCCAGCGGCGCGTTGCAGGTGGGGGATGTTTCGGCGGTCGCGAGTCCGCCGTTGTCGCTGGTGAAGATGACGATGGTGTTGTCGCGCTGGCCAGGAGCGTCGATGGCATCCAGCACCCGGCCGATATTGGTGTCGACGTTCTCCATCATCGCGGCGTACTCCGGGCTGCTCTGGATGATCCGCCGCTGAACGTGCAGCGTCTTCTTGTGCTCACACGGGAACAACTCACCTTCGACCAGTGGGTTGATCTGATCGAGCTTTAGGCGCTTGGCTTTGTTGATGTATTTGTCGACCAGGTGCTGCGGTGCCTGAATGGGCGTGTGCGGCGCGTAATGCCAGAGATTGAGAAAGAAGGGTTTGTCGGAACGATTCTGGATGAGTCGGATCGCTTCGTCGGTGAGTCGGTCGGTGAGATATTCACCGGCCGGGCCGTCGGGGAGCGTGGGGATTTTGTAGGGAGAGAAGTAGCCGTTGGTAGGATGCCCCGCCTGACACCCGCCGATGTTGACATCAAATCCGTGATGCTCCGGCCAGGTCGGCTCACGCCCCAGATGCCACTTGCCGACGTGCCAGGTTTGATAGCCCCCATCGCGGAGTGCGGTCGCCAGGGATTTTTCGGTGAGCGGAAGTTCCTTGATGTACGGTGCGTCGATCAGTCGCCCTTTCGCCGGATGGCCGACATGCGCGATGAAGTTGGTGACGCCCACATTGGCGGGGTATTTGCCGGACATGATGCTGGCGCGGGTGGGCGAGCAGACCGGGCAGGCGGCATAGGCATCCGTGAATCGGATCCCCTGACGGGCAAGCCGGTCGATGTTGGGCGTCTCGTAAAAAGTGCTGCCGTAACAGGAGAGGTCGCGCCAGCCGAGGTCATCCATCAGGATAAAAACGATATTGGGTTGTCGTGACATGGGAGGTGTAATTTACACCAATGCCCACAGTCCGCGAAGCGTGGCCT
>JBGSMH010000580.1:0-3369 GCA_041740275.1 Phycisphaerae bacterium | reverse complement strand
GTTCGCCGACATCGCTGCTCCAGACAATCTTGCCCGATCCACTCTCCGCCGCGGCGATGATCGCGTGAACCCCGCTGGCAGAGTCGAATCGACCCGCGGCGAAATACACATAACCCCCGGCTGAAACCGGCGCGCCCATCGCCATCCAGTCGCGGGTTGATTCATCGACTCGTGTATCCCACAAGAGCGTGCCATCGGTCACGCGATAGGCCCGCAACGATGATCCCTCCGAATCCGTCGCCCGCACCACCACCACGCGCGGCGTTCCGGTCATGTCGCACCACACCAGCGGCCTGGAGAAAGACGTATCGATCGGCACCTGCATCTTGGTCCCGCGTGCGTCGGCCAGCGTTTTGGGCGGCATTGGAGCGCCCGTCGTCCATAGCGTGCGACCATTGGCAGACATCGCTGTCGTTGATCCGGGCGAAGCTACGACAATCAAATCCTTCGACCCCACCGGGACCGTCCGCGGCAAAAAAGCCGGGAAAAAATCCGCAAACCAGTCGGCCGAGAAGAGCACGGGCGCGAGCGTCGATTCGCGCGGCAATTTGTCGATCTCCGGCATCGTGCCGGTCCGATCGCTAAGGATTTGAGCCGTAGTGACATCGCCTTGACTGATCGCGACCTTGGCGGCGATCGTGGGGGCTCTTTTGGCTGCCTCTGTCCACGGGTATAGCGATGCCGCCCGCATCACGCCGGCGACGGACCCGCTTCGCTCGGCGGTCGCGATCGCCCGATTCGCGCTCTCACCCAATGCCTTGTCGTAAGCTTGTTCAAACCGTTTTCGCACTGCCTCATCGACGCGCAATTCACTCATCCAAGTCTGAATCGACAATTGCCGATCATCCACCCGCACAAATTGCGGCCTGGGCTGGGCGAGCAGCGTTTGCACGCGATCCACCGCTTCCACCACGCGTCCGGCCTGCAAATCTGCCGATATCATGTCGATCGAACGCTCCGGTGCCAACCCATCCTGTGACGGTACAAACTCGGCGCGCAGCGGAATTGCCAGCATCGAAGTCAGGATGAAAATCAGGAAAAACAGGCTTCGCACACCGCTAGATAGCCGCGCCGAAGCCGATGCGTTGAACAAACGCCCGGGCAAAATCCGATTCATTTCGCGTGCCTTCCCAGAAGCGGCAACTTTTAACGAGCCGCCGAAACATGCGACACAAATCCCTCGGTCGCATATTTCTGAGCCAGCTCGATATACCGCGTCGTCAGCCATTTCATGTATTTCAACTCTTCGTCCTTGATCGGACGCACGATCTTACCCGGTACGCCCATCACCACCATCCGATCCGGCACCACCATACCCGGCGGGACCAGCGCCCCGGCACCAATGAGACATTCTTCGCCGATCCGCGTCTCGCCCAACACCTTGGCACCCATCCCAATCAGGCTCCCCCGGCCAACAAACGTCCCGTGCACGATCGCCGAGTGCCCGATCGTGACATCGTCCTCGATGATGTTAGGCAGGTCGGTATCGCAGTGCATGACGACATTATCCTGCACATTCACCCGTTTTCCGAGCACCACCGGCGCGACATCCCCACGCACGACCGCGCCAAACCAGAACGAACAGAGTTCGCCGATTGTGACATCGCCGACCACGGTGGAACTCGGTGCGGCGTAATAATTTCCCGGCAGATGAAGAAACTTGGATTGCATGTCGCCAATGTACCGCGCTCCGCCCGGTTCGCGCATCCCCGCCGCTGATGCGCAATGCCGCACCCCTGCCGAATAGTTCGTTATTTCGAACGTCGATTCGCCTCGCGATTGCTTGACACGGCCAGCCCTGACGGTACATTTGCCCGTTCGCTGATATTCAGCGGGGCTATAGTGAAATGGGATCACGCGACCATGGCATGGTTGAATTCGGGGTTCGAATCCCCGTAGCTCCATTCGACTCGACCAAGTACGGCCTCGCTCATGGCGGGCCACAAACGGCTGAGACGTCCTCGCTTGGGCATCACGGCAAACTCCGCATAAATTCCAGTCTGTTAGCCCGCTCAGGTATGAGGCGTATTCTGGCTGCCATCTTCTCGATCCCGTTGATGATCCTCAGCGAGGCGCTCGCCAGCGTGCTTTTCATCGTTCTGCTCTTCGGGGGCATCCTCGCAATCGGTTTGTTTGTCGGCCACTATGTCTCGTACATCCTGGCGACGGTCATGGCCATCGCTTGGGCGGTTCTGATCCTGCGTTTCCGTGATCGGCTCGACAAATGGGTCGGCTAAGAGGATGCGGAATTGCCAGCAATTGGAGCGGACCAACGCCGCGTTATACTTGTTTCGCGGTCGGACGTCGTGCGTGCGGCACGGCCGCCTATCGGCCTCACACTATCCATCGTTGGGAACTCGTATGGCGAGCCGACTGGTAATCTCCGATCGTGTGTTGGAAGTTGCGCGAAAGCTCGAAGCATCGGGCGTTTGCGCCGTACCTGCGACTGAGACAGATTGGGATTGGTCGGACCCGATCATCGTATTGCGGGATCGGGATCCCCTGAACACGCCCAAACGCATGGTTGCGATCATGCAGCAACTGCTTCCCAGCATGAAGCGCGGGGGCCTGACGTTCGAATCTGGTACCGGGACAATTTGCGATCTTGCTCCCCGTTGCGGTAAAGCAGAAGCGCGTAGCGCTCGCATGCCTCATCGTTCGTGCAGATGACCGATTGGCTTACTTCATGAAGCAACTCGGCCTTCTCATGCTACAACATGAAGATTTCGTTGCAGAGGCCGTCGGCGAACCCGCAGGTGATTGAACAGTAGATCGTGCGAGACGAATCGACTGCCGTTTAACATAATTCCCTTAGTAGCGACCGGTGCAGGTCAACGAAATGCATGCCGAGTGCGACCACCACTGATCGCTCGCCTGCTATTTCTCAGGCGTTCGCTACCCAATCACACTTTCACGCGGCGAGGATCGTCTCGATCTTCTTCAACTCCTCGTCGCTGAAATTCGCCTTGTCGCGGTACTTGACGTTCTCGACGATCTGAGAAGGCCGTGACGCGCCGATCAATGCGGTGGTGACGGACGTGCCGCCTTGGGGGCGCAAGGTCCAGGCGAGGGTCATTTGAGCGAGAGACTGCCCGCGTTCTGTCGCGATGTCGTTCAAGGCGTTGAGCTTCTTTTGCAGATCGGGCGTGATCCGATCTTCCTTGAGGAAACCTCCGGTCTTGGCGCGGCTGTCGTCGGGGACGCTCTTGAGATACTTGCTCGTCAGCAGCCCCTGCGCCAGCGGGCAAAACGCGATCGTGCCGACACCAAAGCGGGCGGTGACGGGCAGCAGATCCTTCTCGATCCCGCGATTGAGCATCGGGTAGTTCGGCTGATGGATGATCGGCTTGGCAAAGCTGTTCTTCTCGC
>JBGSMH010000579.1:0-1988 GCA_041740275.1 Phycisphaerae bacterium | reverse complement strand
CGCATGCAAAATGTCAGCCATCCTTGGCCTCCTGTCTAGAGTGATTGAACACCCCTATTCTGACAGGAGGCCTTGGTTCGCGCAAGCCTTCTTAAGTCATGAATAAATAAGGACTTACCACTTAAACGAATGGCATTCGGGACTGTCCCGCTTTTCTCTTCAGCCACCCAGTTCGCGACTCCTCGTCTCTTCGTCTCTTCGCGCGCTCGGGTGCGCGAAGACGCGAAATGATGCCCTTGGTACGTCGGGTTTTTTAGAACCGAAGAGGGATTCGGGAACGATAGACAGACCTTTCCCAAAAACGCAACGAAAAAATCGGCGGTGCGACGAAATGTCGCTGGGGGCGGAGTGACAACATGGTGTCAGGGGTTGCCAGAAATCGGCGGATTTGCCTGATTTTACCGCCGATTTTTGAGAGTGGGGAGGATACAGTTGGCTTGGCATTGTTCTTTGACAAGTCAATAAAAGGCTCAATCCCCGGCCGGAAAGGTAGGAGTTGCAACAGTTGCACGCTGGCGCGCAACACTTGGGGGGTGCCAAAATCGACAAGTCTTGCGGCGGCCAGAAGTTACGATTTTCACATGGACGAAAGCCGATGCAACAAATGCAACAAGTGAAAAAAAGTGGGCAGTGGGAAGGCAATGTGGAGTGTGAAATGTGGAATGTGGAATCGACTGACCCACGAATCACGAACCACGCAATTCAACCCTATGCCCTAAGCCCTGATTCGGCGTAGGATGGGACTATGGCTATTTCCAAGAAAAAGGCCGATCGCACGGACGGCACAGGATTGATCGAGCACGATCCCTGGCTTGAGCCGCATGCCGAGGCGCTGCGGGCGCGATTCAAGCGGTACAAGACAGTTCGCGACTCATTTGCTGCCAGTGGGGGATTGGTCGGGGAGGTGTCGCGCGGGCATCTTTATTTTGGCTTCAACCGGGGCACTTTTCACGATCAGCCCGGCGTCTGGTACCGCGAATGGGCACCGGCGGCGCTGCAGTTGCGATTGATCGGGGATTTCAATGGCTGGGATCGCTTCGGACACCCGATGGTGCGCGATGAGTTTGGTGTGTGGTCGCTGTTTTTGCCCGATGAAAAGTATGCCGACCGACTCAAGCACGCGTCGGGGGTGAAGGTGCATGTGGTCCTGCCCGATGGCAGCACGATGGACCGACTGCCGGCGTATGTGAGGCGGGTGGTGCAGGAACTGCAAGGCGTCGGATTTGTCGGGCAATACTGGAATCCGCCAGCCGCCTATCCCTGGAAAAATCAGTCGCCGAAGTTGGACAAGGGGCTAAGGATTTATGAATCGCATGTCGGGATGGCACAGGAGGAGGGTCGCGTCGGGACCTATCGAGAGTTTGCCGACAAGACTTTGCCGCGCATCGTCCGGGCGGGCTATAACGCGGTGCAGTTGATGGCGATCCAGGAACATCCTTATTACGGATCGTTTGGGTATCACGTCAGCAACTTTTTTGCCCCCAGTTCGCGGTTCGGAACGCCCGAAGATCTCAAGTATCTCATCGACACCGCCCACGGTTACGGGATCAAGGTGATCATGGATCTGGTGCATTCGCACGCGGTGAAAAACACGCACGAAGGTCTGAATTTGTTTGACGGAACCGAGTTTCAGTATTTCCACAACGGCCCGCGCGGGTTTCATCAGGCGTGGGATTCGATGTGCTTTGACTACAGCAAATATGAGGTTTTGCGTTTCCTGCTCAGCAATTGCCGCTTTTGGATTGACGAGTTTCAATTCGATGGCTATCGGTTCGACGGCGTGACCAGCATGTTGTACCTGGATCACGGGCTGGGCAAATCGTTCAGCAGCTATGACGATTATTTTGGCAAGAATGTCGATTCCGACGCCGTGACGTATCTGCAACTGGCCAACGACCTGATCCATGAGATCCAACCCGACGCGATCACGATCGCCGAGGATGTCAGCGGGATGGTGGGGATGGCACGTCGCGCCGAGGAAGGCGGGA
>JBGSMH010000578.1:0-3690 GCA_041740275.1 Phycisphaerae bacterium | reverse complement strand
CGGCATTGTCCCAGGATTTTTGCGATCCCAACAGCCCGTCCCAGAAAGGCCAGGTCCGACACTGTAACGGCCGCACTTCATACACCGTGCAAACCCGTTTTCGCTTGATCGAGCCATCGGGCAAGGTCTGTTCGGTCTCTTCCAGAAATACGCAATCGTACTCATTGCGATGATTTTTGCGTTCCTTGAGGCTGACTTTGCCGCCGATCAGACGGGCATATTGTTTGATGAATGCCTGCCGTTCGATTCGCAGGTAGGCACAGAATCGGTCGATCTCGACATCGCTGACCCACACATACCCCGGCCCGCCGGTGCAGCAGTTGCCGCATTGCGTGCAACTGAACGACAGCCCCGCCGCGTACCACGGCGAAACCGATGCGTCTGTCTCAACCACCTTCAACTTCATTCTCGCAGAGTCTATCCGCTCACCCCCGCGACACCAAAACCGGGCAATCGCATACGCCACCTGATTCGTTAAGATCAAGCGATCTTGTGGTGAGCCCCCATGACAACACCCACCCAGCCCTTCGCCAAATTCGGCAGCGAAAAAATGATCTACGACGCCCGCATGGGACCGGTCGCAGTCGATGATGGCCAGCGGGTGGTGATCGTCTATCAAGGCGGCGAGGGTGCGTCGGTTGGACAGCCGCACATCATTGCCTATGACCGAAAGACCGTCCGTTGGTCGCCACCCATGCAACTGGGCACGGTTTCGCATCGTGATCACCACTTCATGCCGATCGTATGGCGGGATGATGGTGGGTACTGGCAAGTGCTCTATCACTGCCACTTCTCGCCGGGCGTACATCTGGTCAGCAAAGTGCCAGATGCAATTGATGCCTGGGAAAACGGCGAGACGATCGCCGATTCGATCTCGTACCCCTCAATCCATTACCTGGGCGACGGCCGACGCCTACTGTTTTATCGCGTCAAAGGCCACCTGGGCTATTGGGTCTATCGTCTGAGCGACGACGGCGGGCGATCTTGGGGTGCTGAGCGGCTGCTGATCGATTTTGACTATGACCCACAAGACGAAGCCGATCGCTGGGCCGGGTCATACCCCCTGCCGTTGGTCAGCCGCGACGGACGAAGCCTGCACATCGGGCTTTGCTACTGGGACGAACGCAACGGATGTCATCCGCGCTATCGGTTCAAACTCGATCTGCTGACCCGATACCACCTCTATTACCTCAAGCTCGACGTCGACAGCGGCGAATTATCGACGATCCACGGCACCGGCCTCGATATCCCGGTGAATCGCCGGGCAGCCGAAGCGGCAAAGGTTCTGGATTCCGGCGATGAGCTGACGAACTTTCCCACGATCGCGACCGACGCGCATGATCGGCCGATGATGATCGTGCCCATCAGCGAAGGCGATCCGTGGCGATGCCGATTCCATTGCCTGCGCTGGGACGGATCGAAGTGGCAACATTCCACGATCATCGAGACGGACAACACCTGGAGCGCATCCCGCGTGATCGACTGGCAAGGCGATCGCATCACCGCAGACCTGATCGTCGGCGAAGGCAAAGGCGAGGCCTGCTTCTATGGCGGCGGCCAATTGCAGCGCTGGCAGAGCGACGACAACGGGCTCAACTGGCGATATCAACGTTCGTTCGTGCCGATCGAAGGACTGATCTACAACAATCCCCGCCCCGTCGAACGCGCAGGCGGCGGCGTGGTCGACGACGCATTTGTCCTATACGGCTGGCAAGGTCCCGGCGGCGTCTGGAAAACGCCCAGCTACGACACGCCCAACCACAACCGCGGCATGGCATGGCTGTGGCTGGACGGGAAATGGGCCTGATCGCGATCCGCGTCGGCGGACCACGCTGAGTTCATAGTGCCAGAGCATGGTGATTCCGTGGGGCCTGGATCGGTCTGAACTTTGTGCGGCGAAACGAAGGGATCAACGAAACGAAGGTGCTTCTCTATGCCGCCACCAGAGAAAGCTCTTGTCTGATATCGACAAGTCATCATGCCGCAACGGTTTCCGCCCGTGAGAGTGGCGGCGGGACAGGCTCACCGAGGTCTCGAAGCGTCTGTAGGTGTCCACGGATCGCTTCTCGAACCATTTCCAGCGCTTCCTTTCGCGTAGCACCCGTCGAGATACATCCCGGCAGGTCCGGGACGTAGACGCCGTAAGTGCCATCGTCGGCGGGCTCGATGATCACCGTGTATTCGGTGCGGGACATGTTCGCGCCTCTTTTTTGGCGGCCAGCCGCTCGGGTCAAAAATGAATCGCCCGGCCATCCGCGACACCGGCGGCTTCCATGATCGCTTCGCTCAGGGTCGGGTGCGGGTGCATCGCTTCGATGATCTCGGCCTCGGTGGCCTCCAGTTTCTGGGCGATGACCAGTTCGGCGAGCATTTCGGTGACGTTTTCCCCGATCATGTGGGCACCGATCAGTTCGCCGTACTTGGCGCCGAAGATCAGTTTGACGAAACCTTCCGTATCGCCTGCCGCGAGGGCTCGGCCGGAGGCGCTGAACGGGAACTTGCCGACCTTGATCTCCAATCCCTGCTCGCGGGCTTTCTTTTCAGACAAGCCGATCGACGCCACCTGCGGGTGCGTATAGGTGCAGCCGGGGATCATTTTGTAGTTGATCTGGTGGTCGCTGACGCCGAGGATTTTCTCGACCGCATAGACGGCCTCATGGTGCGCCACATGCGCCAGCCACGGCGGGCCGATCACATCACCGGCGGCGTAGATGCCTTCGACATTCGTCGCAAACACATTTGGCTCAACCTTGATGTGACCCTTGAAAACTTCAACGGGCGCGTCCTTCTCGAACAGCCCTTCAATATTGCCCGTCACGCCCACCGCCAGCAGGCACGCGTCGGCCTCGACGGTTTCGGTGCCCTTGGGTGTGGTGAGTGTCAACTTCACGCCGCTACCCGAGGTATCGACCGATTCGGTTTTGGTCTTGGTCAGCACCTTGATGCCGCGTTTGGCGAACGATCGCTCGAGCAGGATCGAGCAATCCTCATCCTCGATCGGCAGAAGGTGATCGAGCATTTCGATGACCGTCACTTCAGTGCCCATCGAACTGTAGAAGTCGGCAAACTCGCACCCGATCGCGCCGGCACCGATGATCGCCAGCCGTTTGGGCTGCTCCTTGAGGCTCATTGCTTCGCGGCTGCTGATGATCTTCTTGCCGTCGAACTTGATGTTGGGTAATTCGCGGGCGCGGGCACCGGTGCAAACCAGAATATTCTGGGCGGTGAACTCTTTGTTGCCGTCCTTGAGCGCGACAGACACCTTGTGCGGTGCGACGACCTTGGCGATACCAAACTCATGTTTGACGGCATACTTGCTGAACAGGTGTGCGATACCCTTGGACAGCTTGCCCGCGATATCGCGCGAGCGTTGGATCGACTTGGAGAAATCGACTTTGAGGTTGTCGAACGACACGCCCCAAGTGGCGGCGTCGTGCTTGAGTTTGCGGACGAACGCGCCGCTTTCGAGCAGGGCTTTGGTCGGGATGCAACCCCAGTTCAGGCATGTGCCGCCGAGGCTTTCCTTTTCGACGCAGAGGACGCGTTTCTTGAGTTGCCCAGCGCGGATCGCCGCCGCATACCCCGCAGGCCCGCCGCCGATGACGATGAGGTCGAAGTTGTAGTTGTGGGGCTTGGGGCTCGGGGCTTGGGGCTTGGTTGCGGAAGCCGCAGGTGCCGGAGGGGTGCGGA
>JBGSMH010000577.1:0-8372 GCA_041740275.1 Phycisphaerae bacterium | reverse complement strand
AAACTCGATCATCGGCTTGGCGGACATCGGATCCGAAGGCTTTTGACCAATCCGGGTCGCGATCCTGCTCAACGTGTCGCGCCAGTTGCGATCGGTCAGTTGCAGTGCGGGCTGATAGCGATCGTAGAGGCA
Source organism: Phycisphaerae bacterium (assembly GCA_041740275.1). Classification (GTDB taxonomy): domain Bacteria; phylum Planctomycetota; class Phycisphaerae; order Tepidisphaerales; family Tepidisphaeraceae; genus BPJO01. Next base: position 8,240 of record JBGSMH010000577.1, on the reverse strand, counting down.
GTGCAAAATCACCCTGTCGTCGCGCGGCTTGAGATTGCTCGATAGCGGGGCCGGGTGAATCTTCCGATCGGCTTCAACACCCCAGTCGGCCATTTGCTGATCGGAAAGCCCGCTGGCATGGACACCAAACATGCCCGGTGCGATATGATCGACCCCGTTGATCACAACCGGACGCCCGGTGACGGTAATGTCAACCGGAGTATCAACAACTTGCGCTCCCACCCACGACCCCGCGACCAGAATCGCGGTCAACCAAGCCAGCGGAAAAGCTGTGGCAGCGTCGACTGGAGGACTGACTACATTTTTGACTGGCATTTTTAACCACACCCGTGTAAGCTTTTGCGACATATGAAGAGCAAATCCGCCTCAGAGCAGTCTGACCGCACGAACCATATCCATGCTACCACGCCGCCGCAAGTTGCGTTGATACTGGAGACAAGTATTGAGTACGGAAGGCGAATTCTCATTGGAATCGCCGAATATGGACGTACGCACGGACACTGGCGGTTTATTCGCGGCGGCGCGGGCGGATCGGTCCCGGCACGGTCTTCAACCGCGATGGAAGGCGACGGTATAATCGCGCACATCAGTACCGAAGCTGCGGCACGGTGGGTGAGCAGTTTCGGATTGCCCGTGGTCAATATTTCCGCCCGGTTGATGAACCCGCCATTGCCGACCATCGTGAGTGACGACAGCCATGTCGGACAGATGGCGGCAGAGCATTTCATTGAGCGCGGGTTTCAACATTTCGCCTATTACGGCATCGATGGGTACGGATTCTCCATCCGCCGAGGCGATGCCTACCAAAAGCATATTCAGGCCCACCCGAACACGACCTTCTCTCGGTTTGACGTCATCTATGACCCGACCTGGTCACAGGCCAATGAAGCCCGCATGCTCCGGGAATGGCTGGAAAGTCTGCCCAAACCGCTGGCGATGTTCTGCTGCAATGACCCCAAAGGACTGCAAATCTGTAACCTCTGTCAGACAATGGGATTGCTGGTGCCCGAGGAAGTGGCCGTTTTAGGCGTGGATAACGATTCGATCGTGTGCGAGTTCTGCGACCCGCCGCTTTCCAGTGTTGATCTGAATCTGCATCAGATCGGCTTCCGCGCCGGCCAGTTGCTCGACAAACTACTGGCGGGTGAGACGTTCGATCCCCCGGCGCCGGTCGCACCGATCGGCGTGGTGGCACGCCAATCGACCGATATCCTCTCGATCGAGGATCGCGAAGTCGCTTCGGCGATCAAATACATCCGCGCCAACGCCCATCAGCCGATCCAGGTCGATGACGTGCTAAAGGAGGTGCCGATCAACCGTCGCGCTCTGGAACGGCGTTTCAAAAAGACGATCGGCCGCTCGCCGGCGACAGAGTTGCGGCGTCAGCGGATCGAGATCGCCAAACGACTGCTTTCGGATACCGACCACTCGATGGCAGAAATCGCCGGCCGAGCCGGATTCCAATACCCCCAACACATGGCCGTCGCGTTTCGCCAAATCACTGGTCAAACCCCCTCTGAATTTCGAGAAAAGTACCAAAAAAGGTAGTTCTGGCGATCCCAGTAATATCTGTCAATTTCCCGCCTATACTTGCGGGACGTTAGGCCCTACGCATCCGAAATTGGTTTTATTGCGAATAATTGTCCATGCCCCGAACGATCACGCTCCCACTGCAATCCGACGATCTCTTTGCCGAGCGTCTTGTCCAACTCGGTCGGCCGCTGTTGCGGCGGTCGATCACGACGTTGCAGATCAACGTCGGCAAGATGTGCAATCTGGCATGTCATCATTGTCACGTTGAATCCAGCCCAAAACGCACTGAGATCATGACGTGGCAAACCATGCAGCAGATATTGGCGTGGCTGGATGCGAATCGCGATTCGCTGGGCATCAAGACCGTCGATCTGACCGGCGGTGCACCGGAGATGAATCCGCAGTTTCGATCGTTCGTCACCGCACTGCGATCGCGCGGGCTGCACGTATTGGATCGGTCGAATCTGACGATCCTTCTGGAGCCGGGCTATGAGACGACGGCGAAGTTCCTGGCGGAGCAGCGGGTGGAGATCGTCTCGTCGCTGCCCTGCTATCTGGAATCGAATGTCGACAAACAGCGCGGCAAGGGCGTGTTTCACGATTCGATCATCGTGTTGCAACAACTGAACGAACTCGGCTATGGCAAGGCCGATTCGGGGCTGAAGCTGGATCTGGTCTACAACCCCACCGGCTACGGATTGCCGCCTGAGCAGGAGTCGTTGGAAGTCGACTATAAGCGGGAACTGAAGTCGCGATTCAACATCGACTTCAATCGGCTGTGGACGATCACCAACATGCCGATCAAGCGGTTTGAGCACGCTCTGCATCGCGACGGCAAGTATGCCGGGTACATGCAGAAGCTGTTTGATGCGCACAACGATGCGAATATCGAGTCGGTCATGTGCCGCGATCTGGTGAGCGTCGGCTGGCAGGGAAGCGTGTACGATTGCGACTTCAATCAGATGCTACAGATGCCACTCGAAGGCCCGGATTCATCAGATGAGCACATCGTCGAAAACCAGAGCCGCAAACTGTGGGACTACACACCCGACGAACTGATCGCACGATCGATTCGCACCGGCACGCATTGCTTTGGGTGTACGGCGGGTGCGGGATCGAGCTGTACCGGTGCGTTAAGTTAGGTTTGGGGGACGCGCGTCACGCGCTCCAGTGCGGTGCGGGCGATCTGCCACAGAATCAGCATCACACCAACCGTGACGATCACACCAACAGTGATCCATCGCCAATCGGCACCGGATTCAAAACTCAGTTGCTGCAATCGCGACGCGGCGTAGACCACGATCGCCGTGCGCGGGAGCATGCCGAGACACGTCCCAAGCAAGTAAATCCCGATCGGCACGCGCAGCGTCGCCAACAGCAGATTGGTCAACGCGAACGGGCTGTTGGGCGGCAGCCGCAAGAGCGTGATGATCAGGAACGTCTTGCCCGGGGATGATCCGAATAAGGCTTTGGCGATGATGTTCCACTTGGGTTTGCCCGCCAGCACTTGCTGCACGCGATCGCCGGAGGCGTAGCGTGCGACGGCGTAGGCGATGGCTGATGCGCCGGTGAATCCGATCATCGCACAGGTCAGACCGACGACCGGCCCGAAGGCCCACCCGCCCAGCACCGCGATTGCGTAAGTCGGTAATAGCGCCAGCCCGGCCAGAAACCAAAATCCGGTCGTGTAAACGATCGGTCCGTACGCTTCGTGCTGCCTGAGCCAACCGCTGATCGCTTCGATCCGCGCTAGGAGCACGATCGACCCCAACGGCGGCAACGTCGATGCGATCAGCCCCAGCCAGGCCACCGGACCCAGCTTGCTCACGATCGATCGGTCACCCGCAGGCGGCGTATCGGTACTCATATCACACGAGACCCGCAGTGCCGGTTTCAATCGGGGAACTGACGTACTCACGTGGGTCAGTCACATAGCCCGTCAACGCAGAAGCAGCCACCGTCAGCGGTGAGGCCAGGTAGACGCCCGCCTTCTTGTCACCCATGCGGCCGGGGAAGTTGCGGTTGGTCGTGCTGATGCACTGAAGCGCCTCATTGAGACGCCCGAACGTATCGCTCGGACCGCCAAGGCACGCCGCACAACCGCTGGGGCCCAGCAGGCAACCGGCCTCGATCAGCACCTCTTCGATGCTCTTTTCGTTGCCGGATTTGAACTGGCCGCGCAGGTTCAGGACTTTCATATCCTGATGGACTTCGGTCGAGCCGGGGACGACATAGGTCGGGATCTTCACCCGATTGCCCGCCAGGATATTTGCGGCGAAGATCATGTCGGTGATCTTTCCGCCGGTGCACGATCCGATGTAGGCGCGGTCGAGTTTGACGTCGCGACAGTTTCTTGCCGTATCCTTATTGTCAGGCGAGTGCGGCTTGGCAACCATCGGCTCCATCGTGCTCAAATCCCACTCATACTCGGCGATGTAATTAGCATCCGATGCTTCGACCGGCACGTCCCAGTTCGGGATGTTCGATCGCTTGCGGACATACGCCAGCGTCTTCTCATCGACATCACAAACGCCGTTCTTCCCACCGGCCTCGATCGCCATGTTGGTCAGGGTCATGCGGTCTTCGAGCGTGAGCGACGCGATCCCTTCGCCGGCAAAATACATGCTGCGGTAAGTCGCCCCATCGACCCCGATCTCACCAATGACCGCGAGGATCAGGTCTTTGGCGGTCAGGTAAGCGGGGATTTCGCCTCGGAAGGTGAACTTCATCGTCGGCGGGACCTTCAACCAGGTTTTGCCCGTGCCCAGCGTAAACGCCGCGTCGGTATTGCCCACCCCAGTGGCGAACATCCCAAACGCACCGGCGGTACAGGTGTGGCTATCCGTGCCCAGCATGATCTCGCCAGGGCGGACATGGCCTTCTTCCGGTAAAGCCTTATGGCACACGCCTTTATAGCTGGTTTTGGTCGGGTCTTTGTACGGATTGGGCATGCCCGGATTCATGGAAACGAAATCCGGGTCGTAGTAATACGGCAGCCCTTGTTCCTTCACGAAATCGCGGAGAATCTGCACATTGCGGTGACATTTCTCGTCGGCGGTGAAGATGTAGTGGTCGGGGATGACCACCACGCGGTCCTTGTCCCAAACCTTCGCCTGACGACCAAACTTTTCGTGGAAAATGCCGATCGTTCCTGGCCCACAGACGTCGTGGGTCATGAGAATATCAACGTTGACCCACACATTTTCCCCCGGTTCGACGCGCGAGCGGCCCGAATGTTTCGCGAGAATTTGCTCAGTCATCGTCATGCCAGCCATCAATACATCTCCTGTCAGGAAAAAGGGATAGAAGAAGGACTATAGCAGCAAAGGCGGATCGTTTCTATCATTGCGACACCGGGGAGCGACGGTTCATGATCGACAGTCAATCCGATCGACAGGTTCAAACTCCCCGTTGCGCCGCCGACCGTTGATATTCCCACGCTGCTTCATCGTCCAGCGTCTTAACCAATCGCGCATGGCGCACTAACACATTCCGATTCCATTTTATACATGCCGGTCAAACGGCGCAAACATTGACGTCCTAATATCCGTCCCATCGAGACAGGCAACAGGGATTGCCAGTCCAAAATTCTTCCGCTCTTGCCTCGACTATCTGGTCGAAAGGATTCATCGGATGTCAACCTCCCGCCAAAAGGCGTTCACGTTAGTAGAACTACTTGTCGTTATTGGGATTATTGCTGTACTTATCGGAATATTGCTGCCAGCCTTGAATAAGGCTCGCGAGAGCGCTCGTACCATCAAATGCTCCGCAAATCTTCGCTCGATCGGTCAGGGTTTCGCGATGTATTTGGCATCGAATAAGCAAACCTATCCGGCCGCTTACGTTTACACTGTCGATCCAGCGACCGCGCCAGAGGTAGACGGCGGCAGCGCCGCAGACCCAATTGTTGGCTACACCCACTGGTCTTGGTTTATCTATGGTGACGGGAAGTCGGTTAAGGCTGAAGCATTTCAATGTCCCGCACTCGACGAAGGCGGCCTGCCAGCCACCAATCCGAAACCCGGTGATCAGCGACCCGGTCAGGTCCGCGATCCCTCGACGTTGGCAGGCTATTACGATAACCAAGTCCCGCGGATCGGGTACACCACCAACGAAGCTATCGTCGTCAGGAACAAGTTCGCAGTCGGTATTTCTAGGTCTGGCACTGGTGCCACTTACAAATCGATCTATGTGAGGGCGGGTCGTTTGCGAGAGTCGTCATCCACCATTCTTGCCACTGAGTTCATTAATAACTGGCAAGTCGTATCGGAAGACTACTCCGGCACCGGATCTGAGCCTATCAAGAGCCACCGGCCTGTTCACGGTTATGAATCCGTAACCGCTCAGCGAATCAATTTAAACGACATAACACCTTCGCTCGGAGCGGCTTTGGTTTTCAAGGCCGCTTCGCCGCCCCCTCTCGTGATCAGCAGTCCGGGGGATCAGACCAACCGATTGAGTTGGGTAGGTCGAAACCACGGGCGTGGAAAGAACGCGAAAACCAACTTCCTGTACTGCGACGGTCATGTCGAAACGAAGACCATTGAGCAGACACTTCAGCCCAGTTTCGAGTGGGGCAGGAAGATCTACGGGCTCCGCGCTCCCAATGGCAAAGCTGAACCCGAAGTGCTCATCAATTAGTGCTCGATGCTCGGTTGATCCCACTTGTTGCCGAGCCGTGCAAAATGTCAGCCCCCTGTTGTTGGGGGCGGCACGTAAGGGATCGTCAAAAACCTATTGATCCGCGCGAATCCTAACACGACGGATCGGAGGATGAGAGAAATGCAGCGAAACAGTACCCGTCTCCTTATCGCGTGTGCCGCCCTCGCGGCCCTTCAGTCCCACGGCTTGGCCAACAACCCCGCAACGATCGTTGGGGGCACCGGCCAGGTATTTACCATCGACACCACTGGCGCGACCGCGCTTTCAAACTTCACGAGTGCCGTTGGCACGCGTGGCCCGTACCTTGTGGGCTCGAACTCGCCGATCACCATCGGCGGGACAACATACAGCCTTAACAACGATTCGGGTGGTCTGGCACTCGGCACCAACAACGCTACTTCTTCCACTTTCCCCAGCGATCCGGAACCGCCGCTTACTGCTGATCGTATCGCCTATTACTATCACTCTACCGGGTCGATCAACGGCATTCGTGACGTCCTGATCGCTCAAGGGCTTCTCGCTGGTACCAACCCCATCGTGAGCACCAATAACCGCCTTTATGTTATGGGTTTGGAAACTCAATCTGCGGTTGGGCAGACGCTCAGTAACAACTACACTGCGGTCAAGAACCCCGCCAAGATTTCGTATTCAGACGTCGCTGCCGAACAGGGCTTCCGTTACGGATCGGTTTCAAATGCGGCATTCAATCGTGCACCTCTGGCTGATGGCTACGGGCAAGGTCGCTCCAGTGCCGCCAGCGGCATCGCCGGAACCAGCAAGCAGATCCTGACCGACGCCAATAGTGTCGACGACCTGACCGACAATAACATCGCTGCCGGTTCTGCAACGATTGCGGCACGCGTTCGGAATGAGTCGCTTGCCGTCGTGCCTTTCACCTTGTCCGCCAGCGTCGGCACGGGACTTGGTGCGATTTCCGAGGGCGACGTTCAGTGGTTACAGGCTACTGGCCGACTTCAGAATGGCGCGAACTTCAACTTCACCTCGCGTGATATCGGTTCGGGCACGCGTAACCAGGCAGGGAACAACGTCAACCTGGATCCCACTTGGGCGAGTGGCGAGCGGGATCGCATCGCGCTCGCGACCGCGGGCGGTGTCAATCAGGGTGAAGAACAAGAACCGACCCGCACGCTCAACGGTACGACCCCGGTGACGGGCGTAACCGACAATCTGACCCGCAACGAGCATCGTCCGGGTCTGCTCGCTCGCTTTGCCGACAAGACTAGCGGCAGCAGCGGTGTAAGAGCGACCGTTCAGACCCAGCGCATGGCGCTGGGCGTCCTTAGCTCCGGCGACGCGGGTCCGACGGGCTCGACCACTGCGCCATTCCGCGTGTTGGCAGTCGACTTCAACGAGAACAACTCCCTCGGTGGTGAAATTGCTGGCGCGAATGAATACTATCAACCGACCGCCTCGGCAGTGACCGAAGGCCGTTATCAGATGTGGTCTGCCGCTCAAGCCGTAACGGTAATCCCGACCGACGGCTCCGGCAATCCTGTTGCCACCACCGCAATCAAGGGCGACGGCAGTGCCGCGACCAACCAGGATGTTCACCGCAAGTTCTTGGACAACATCACTGGTTCTTTCCAGTCGTTTGGCTCGTTCACGCTCCCTACGGCGGCCACACCGTTTGATGCGCTGATTGCGTCGAACTTCATCCCCAATGCAGTGATGAAAGTGAACAAAGTGCGTGACGGTTCAACGCAGTCCACCCGTTCGCTCAATCCGACCGAACAAGCGCTATTCAACGATATCGTCGCAACGAACGGCGGCGCTCTTGAAGCTGCGCTTGATTGGCAAGAGAAGGCCGGCAACGTCCCCGTGCATGCATGGAGTGGCTCGTCCACGGGCCAGACGTACAAGGTCTATGATTTTGGGAATACGACTTCGGCCACGGGCGACCTCTCCATCACGCTGAACGCGGCCACGAACCTCGCCGGTGACTTCAATCAAGACGGTGTCCGGGATCTCCGCGATGTGGCCAAACTGGCGCAGGCCTATGCCAAGACAAGCGACTACCTCGACGG
>JBGSMH010000576.1:0-3631 GCA_041740275.1 Phycisphaerae bacterium | reverse complement strand
GACAACGACCTTCGCCTGACGCTGAGTTGAGATCTGATTCTTAATTATCTGTCAGTAGTGTTCAACAATTCCGATGGCAGCGAGGTCAAATGGCGTCCCGTAATACTCCTCAATCCGCCAGTCTTTCAATGCCAAGTCTCGCAAAAGCATGCTAACCCTCGGTATAAGCGGCAAAACACGAACATGGGATGGCTAAATGGCTCATGGACTGCTGTCAGATTTCGGCGTCACCGGAAAGCCCCGCCGAACGCGTGGGCGTGTTTGGTATCGCGCGTACGACAATCCCGCAGCGGCCGACAGCGCGTGTACTGCCACGCCGATGGCGACGGCTTTCCATCCCGAAAACTCGTGCGACCCGGCAAGCGTTGCCAAGACGCTGAGTATGCACGCGGTGACGATCCACCCGTTCGCAAGCGACAGCCAGAAAGGTAATGTTCGGAGGTATGTTTGGGCCAAATAACCTCTAATTCTATAACAATCCGACCCGGCGCACCTCGGACCGAACGTCGATTAGCGATCCTTTACTACGAACGCATTATGTGATGGATCGGCTTGGGCCGTCAACGGTTAAGGTCGGCGGGGGATTGAACGGCTCGATTACGCCAGTCGCTCGGTTCAGCAAGCGACCTCGACATATCCCCCATTCATCGCCACACTATGCCCATGGCACAAAAAGTGATCCGCGATCCGGTACACGATGTCATCACGCTGCGGACGGAACTGCCGGTCGATAATCTGCTGTTTCAACTGGTCGCGACGCCCGAGTTTCAACGGCTGCGACGCATCCGCCAACTGGGGATGGCGAGTCTGGCGTATCCGGGGGCGGACCACTCCCGCTACAGCCACAGCCTGGGGGTGATGGAAACGGCACGGCAAATCCTCGATCAACTCTCGCGATCGACCAGAATCGACGATCTCGACCGGGCCGCGTGCATGGCGGCGGCGCTGTTGCATGATCTGGGGCACGGGCCGTTCAGTCACGTGTTTGAGCGGGTGAGCGAAATCAAGCATGAAGAGCTGACTTATCGGGTGATTCGCGACCCAGATAGCCGGATCAACGCGCTGCTGCGCGAGTTTGATCCGACGCTGCCGGATCGGGTGGTGTGGATGCTGCAAGGCAAGCCGGGTCGGACCTATCTGTCCGATACGCTATCGAGTCAGTTGGATGCCGATCGGCTGGATTATCTACTCCGCGACAACCTGATGACCGGCAGCCAGTACGGGAACTATGACCTGCGTTGGCTGCTGCAGGCGATGACGATCGAGCCGCAATCGGGTCGGCTGGCGGTGACGTGGAAGGGCGTCAGCGCGGTCGAAGCGTATCTCCAGGCGCGGTATCACATGTACCGCAATGTCTATTTTCATAAGGTCGTCCGCGCCGGCGAGGGGATGGTCAAACTGGTGCTGCAACGCGCCAAGCGGATGGCGTTTCAAGGCCGCCTCGACTACCCAAGACGCGACGACCCGGTCTATAAAATGCTGCTCGGCCAGCAGTTGTCGATCGATGAGTTTGTCGATCTGGACGACATCGCGGTCATGCAGTGCTTCAAACACTGGACCCGCAGCGACGATCACACCCTGGCGTCACTGTGTCACGGACTGCTCTATCGACGCCTCTTCAAAACCATCGATCTGACCCGCATCCACGAGGCCGATCGCGTGCGGGATATGGTTCAGAAAGCATCAGAATCAATCGACCAGTCCGGCGGGGAAAGTAGCTACGCGATGTTCTACGACGAACCGGCCGACACGCCTTACAAAGCCAGCACCACCGAGCCGTCCGTCGCCAGCGAGATATTGATCGTCGAAGCCGACGGATCGGTGACAACGCTGGCAGAGATCTCGCCATTCACCGAGGGACTGATCCAGCAACTGAGTTTTCGCCGACTGCACGTCAGCGAAGTGTGGCGCGATCAGGTCGAGGCAGCGATTCGTGTAGCGTGATCTGAGCGGGGCGTCAGGCGGCGAAGACGACGGACCGGTCATGGTCGCCTTGTTCCTGTAGATGCGCCATCAGCATCGCGATATAGCTGCTCTTGATGATCGGGGCGGCGGAGAGTCCGAGGGATTGGCGAACGCGCAGGACCGTTACTTCGTCCGGTCCTTCGATCTCAACATAGACACCGAGGTGCGGCAGTTCATCGAGCTCAATGCTGCAGCCCTGAAACTTCCATTTTTGACGGCGTTTCTCGAAACTGAGGATCTTTTCAAAGCCCAGTGCGATCAGAAATCGCTCGCCGTCGCGGGGGTGGTTGACCTCGAGTTCGATTTCTTCGCGGCTCTTGAGTTTGCCGTGCAAACGCGGGCCTTTGAAGGTGTAGACGTACGTCTCCCTGCCCGATTCGACATCGCGATTCACCCGCAACCGCAGCCCTTCGTCGGCGGCCAGCAACGAGCGATCGTTCTTGTCGAAAAAGGTGTTGATCTCAAAAATATCCCCCAATCGCTCGGCACCGACTTCTTCCAGCTTCCGCCGAACCGCATCCAGATCGGCGACCTTCATTTTTGCTTCAATTTCTATTCCCATGCCAACTTTCGTGTGAATTAACCAACAACATAATTGACCATCTTCTTCGCGACGTAAACGCGTTTGCGGATGGTCTTTCCCTCAATCCACGGCTTCAATTTCTCGGACGATTCTGCCAGTGCAAAGATCGCTTGTTCATCCGCATCGGCGTCGATGACGAGCTTGTCGCGCAGTTTGCCATTGACCTGCACGGGCAGTTCGATCGTTGAATCAACCAGCTTCGCCGGGTCAAAGCTCGGCCAGGCGACGCGCTGGATCGACGGGGCTTCGCCAAACCGTGCCCACAACTCTTCAGCCATGTGCGGGGCAAACGGAGAGAGCAGGATCGCGAATGTCTTGGCCAGCGATAGCGGGATCGCTTCGAGTCGACCCAGTTCGTTGTTCAGCTTGATCAACTCCGCGATGGCGGTGTTGAAACGGAGCGACTCGATGTCTTCGCCGACCTTTTTGATGGTGCGGTGGAGTTGCCGATCCAGATCATCCGGGATCGCGACATCCGCCAATCGCCCGGCCGATGAATCGGCGCTATCGCCGGTCTGTTGATCTTCAGACGTATCGCCGGTCAGGTGTCGCCAGACCGAATTGAGGAATCGCCACATCCCGACGATATCGCGGGTATTCCACGGCTTCTGGGCTTCCAGCGGGCCCATGTACATCTCGTAAAGCCTGAAGCAGTCGGCCCCGTAATCCTTGACGATGTCGTCGGGGTTCACGACGTTGCCGCGGCTTTTGCTCATCTTGAAACTGCGGGCATCGACCGCGATGTCATTGTTGGCGCGAAGCACATGGCGATCGCCTTTTTTCTCCACCAGTGCTTCGATGACGCGTGTCGTTTCGTGCTTCTGCCCGGTCACTTTGTGCGTACCGACCAGACGCGGGCCTTGGTCGGTGGCTTCTTCGGTGATGCCGGTGAACTCGGTGGCGCTGATGGGCTTGCCGCCGGGGGCTTCGAAGAAGTGAAACTCAGTTTCACCCAGGATAAAGCCCTGATTGACCAATCGCTGGAACGGTTCTGCGGTCGTTACATGTCCCAGATCAAACAGCACTTTGTGCCAGAACCGGGCATATAGCAGGTGCAGCACCGCGTGCTCGACCCCGCCGACA
>JBGSMH010000575.1:0-4056 GCA_041740275.1 Phycisphaerae bacterium | reverse complement strand
GAGTTGTGCGATGCGCACGACACGATAATGCTGTTCGACGAGGTGATGACCGGATTTCGCGTCGCCTGGGGCGGGGCGCAAGTGCGATACGACGTCAAACCCGACGTCACCTGCCTCGGCAAAATCATCGGCGGCGGTCTGCCGGTGGGTGCGTACGCGGGATCGAAAAAGGTTATGGAGATGATCAGCCCATCCGGGCCGGTCTATCAGGCCGGGACACTCAGTGGCAATCCCTTGGCGATGTCGGCGGGCTTAGCGACGCTCGAATTGCTGCAAGAGCCAGACGTTTACGCGAATCTGGAATCGACCAGCGCCAAACTCGCCCACGGCCTCGCCAGCGCCGCCGAAAGTGCGGGCGTTCCGCTGGTGGTCAATCGCGTCGGGTCGATGCTCTGCCCCTTCTTTGTCAAAGACGCCAGCAAACCCGTCCGCAACTATGCCGACGCCACATCATGCGACACCGCCCGCTTCGGCAAGTTCTTTCACGCGATGCTCGAGAACGGCGTTTTTCTTCCGCCCAGTCAGTTTGAGGCGTGGTTCGTATCAACCGCGCACGACGACGACGCAATCGAAAATACGATTGAAGCGGCCCGGAAATCCTTTTGCGCCGCTGCTATTTCTTGATAAACTACCAACCGCACAAGTCTACGAGGGTCTTGGTTCTCACACGGGAGGTCGGTCATGTTTTGTGGTTATCGAAAAGCGTGCATCGTTGCGCTATTGGGTTTGCTCACGTCGTTGTTCGTATCTGCCTACTCGCGGGCTGAGAATGTGAAAGAAATATACGCCGGCGACGGCATGACCGTCATCGTCAAAGCTTGGTCGGACAATGGCACGGTGACAGGCGACATCCAGCGTGGCGGAAAGACGTTCGCGTTCACTGGAAACGTGGACGAAAACGCTGACGACGAAGTCATCAACGGCACTTTCAAGGCCGGGAACGAAACATTCACGTTTAAGGCACGCACGGATGAAGATACCGGTGCGATTCTGTTCACCACCGGCAACAAGACGTACAAGCTTTTGCCCCAAGAACCTGCCGCCAAACCTGATGTCAGGCCCGACGCACCAAATCGGCCCGGCAATCCGCTCGATGCGCCAGATGCCCCGAAAAATCCATTGGATGAGCCGAACACGCCGCCCAACCCGCTGAATCCCTTGGATCAACCGGTCAAAAACGTACCGAATCCGCTGGAAGAAAAACCCCAGCCACCAGCCAGCGTGGATGCGTCCAAGCGTATCGAATTGAAACTCGCCAAGTTCCCCGATCGCGATATGGGTGGCGTGATCGCCAAGACCATGCTCGTGCCTGCCGACTGGAAGGTTGAAGGCTTTGTTGCTTGGGGACCGGCAGACAACCCCTTCCCGCAGACCACGATCACCGCAACCGGCCCGGATGGGTCACAGGTGATGTTCGTTCCTTCGGTCACCTTGAACTATCTTGAGGTGAATCCGGTTCCGGGTTTTCCGGGACAGCCACCCCAGGGAATCAAACCGCCCGAATCGATCGGCCAGTGGATCGCGTCGATCCCCCCACAAGCCGGACGCCAGATCACCGATAAACGACTGGTTGACGATCGCCGCGATCTGGCCACCGAAAAATCGTTGGATGAGATGGATCGCGCCACTGGCGGAATGAATCAAGGGATGACTCGCACTTGTCATGTCGTCACGCTCACCTATACCGAAAACGGCACAAAGTTCAGGGAAGAAATCGGATTGGCCTATGTGAAATACATGCCCATCGTCAACCAGAACATCCGCAGTGATATGTGGAGCGTGTTCGTGTTCTACGGCATTCGCGCCCCGGCCGACAAGTTTGAACAGACCCGGCCGATGCTTCAACGCATCGCCTCGTCCGTACGTGACGTTCCCAAGTGGTGGGTGCGGATGATGCAGGTCCGAAGCGAAATCATCGCCAAGCGACATCGTGACGCGATGGCGGGTATCAAGGCGGCGGGCGCGTTGTACGATCAGATGTCAGATGACCAGTACAATAACTGGAAAAAGACGCAGGCGAGTTCCGACATTCGCCAGAAAGACACCATCGACGGCATCTACGAGCGACAGGATTACAAGGATTTGGACGGATCAAACGTCAACATGACTTTCCACTACAAGCATGTTTACAGCAACGGCCAGGGTGGGTACATCCTGACCAACAATAGCCTGGACGCCCCGCAGGACGGAAATTACAAAGAGATCGAGCCCGCGAAGTAAAATCGACAATTTTGCTTATACTGTCCCGACATGGCTTTGACTTATCACACGACCACGCTGGCGAACGGTCTGACGATCGCCGCCGAGATTAACCCAGACGCCCACTCGTTTGCTGCCGGTTTTTTTGTTAAGACCGGTTCGCGCGACGAGCCGCGTCAACTCAATGGCGTTTCACATTTCCTCGAACACATGATGTTCAAGGGTTCGGATCGCTATCAATGGATGGACGTCAATCGAATCTTCGACGAACTGGGCGCGCGATATAACGCCTTCACCAGCCAGGAGATGACCGCCTATTACGCCAACGTCATCCCCGAGTTTACCGAACGCGCCATTGAGCACCTTTCGCTGCTGCTGCGTCCGTCGATCCGCCAGAAAGACTTCGATACTGAGAAGAACGTCATCCTCGAAGAGATCGCGATGTATCTGGACGATCCCGGGCATGTCGTCTACGAAAAACTGATGGAACTGCACTTTGGCCAGCACCCGCTGGGCATGAGCATCATCGGCCCTGTCGAAAGCATCCGGCAGATGACCCGCGACCAGATGGCAGGGTATTTCAAGGAGCGCTACGGGCCGGGTAATACGGTTCTGTCCGTCGCGGGGTGCCTCGATTTCGATCAGGTCGTCAAAATGACCGAAAAGTATTGCGGCCACTGGCAGCCACAGGCGGCACCGCGAACGCTGGGTTCGCCAGAAGTGAGCAATGCTCGCCATGCGCTGACCGACGCCAAACTCAATCGCAAGTACACGATGGCACTCACCCCCGGACCCAGTGCCCAGGACGATCGGCGATTTGCCGCCCGGGTGTTATCCGACGTGATCGGCGATTCAGAAGGCAGTCGGCTTTACTGGGCTTTGGTCGATAACGCGATCGCCGAAGACGCCGACTTTGGTTTCTACCCCCACGACGGCTGTGGCAGCTTTTATCTGTCATTGACCACCGACCCGGACAAATCCGATCAGGCGCTGGACATTGCCCTGAAAGAACTTGCACGCGTGAAAACCGATCTGAACGACGACGAAGTTTCCCGCGCCCGGAACAAGATCGCCTCCAGCCTCGTCCTCGGCGGCGAACTGCCCATCGGCCGGATGCGCGCGATCGGCAACCAGTGGATTTACACCGGATCGTACCGTTCACTCGATGAAGATATGCGGATCCTCATGTCCGTCACCCCCGCCAGCCTTCGGGCACTCATGGACGATTTTACATTCGATCCCATGACGGTGGTGACGCTTGGCCCGTCGTAACGCGAAGGGAATTTTGTCGCGATCTTGCGTTGCAACAATTCACTTGTTGCATTTGTTGCATCGGATTTGGTCCATACGAAAATCGTAACCCTTGGCCGCCGCTGGACTTAAAAAATTCGACGCCTCAAAAGTGTTGCGCGCCGCGTGCAACTGTTGCAACTCCTACCTTTCCGGCCGGAGATTGAGACTTCCTGAAAAAATTGTCAAAAAGCGAATGCTGCGCTTGGAAACACATTGATGCACCCCCAAACGCAGCGAAATACGACCAATCCACTATATCCCCGAAAACCGCCAAAAGTCGGCGGAAAAACAGGCAAATCCGCCGATTTTTTCCAACCTCTGACAGGGTGCTGTCAGTCGGT
This sequence comes from Phycisphaerae bacterium, assembly GCA_041740275.1. Taxonomy (GTDB): domain Bacteria; phylum Planctomycetota; class Phycisphaerae; order Tepidisphaerales; family Tepidisphaeraceae; genus BPJO01. Next base: position 223 of record JBGSMH010000575.1, on the reverse strand, counting down.
AATCACTTCGCGACTCTTCGCCACTTCGCATCTTCGCGCACTATCGAGTGCGCGAAGATGCGAAGAAGCGAAGAGTCGCGAGTTAATGTAAAAAGAAGCAATGGGAACAGCCCCACCCCAGGCTTCTCAGACGCCCCGTGAAAACAGACATCTCAAAATGTGGACCTCGTATGTTTCCGTACGTGTCTAATGATGTTGTAATACCAGACGCGGGGGGGGGGGG
>JBGSMH010000574.1:0-2329 GCA_041740275.1 Phycisphaerae bacterium | reverse complement strand
CGCACAAATGGGAAAAGCAGGATTCGCGTACGCTGCATATCCCTGTTGATCTGAAGCCCGGCGAGGAAAAAACGATCACCTATACGGTTAAGTATTCGTGGTAATCGCACTCGGGCATGAAAGGCAGTGGGCAGTGGAAATGGCTGGAGACAGGAGACTGGAGAAAACCCAATTCTGCTCTTCACGAACCAAGAACCACGAACCACGAATCACGCATTCCCACCATGCCTAAGCCCCAAGCCCGACACTATTGCTCGTGCTTCACCTCTGGTATTCCCCATCGGGTGGTAGTATTATCGGACCAACTTTATCGAAGGAGTCGATATGCGGATGACATGGATGTGGGTATTGCCGGTACTAATGTTTGGCGCGATGGGCTGTCAAAGCAAACTGGCGGACGAAAATCGCGACCTGCGGAATCAAAACATTGAGTTGCAGGAAGCGCTTCGCAAACGCGATAGCGACTTGGCGGCGCGGCCTGACCCGGCGGACTTCGCGGCGATGCAGGCGCAACTGGCCCAACGCGATCAACAGATCAACGATCTCAACGCCCGACTCAACGCTCCGCCCCCGGCAGAAGCACCCAAGGACGAAACTGCCTCGTTCGGCGGGATCAGTGTCACCCGCGACGACAAAGGCAATATCACCGTGGCAGTTCCCGGTGACGTGCTTTTTGCCAGCGGTGACGCCTCGGTGAAGTCCACCGCCAAGACCACCCTCGACCGTATCGCGGGCATCATCAAGAAAGATTTTCCCGGCAAAAAGGTGATCGTGGACGGGCATAGCGACAGCGATCCGATCGTCGCGACCAAGGACAAGTGGAAGGACAACCTCGATCTCTCCGCCGCCCGCGCCCGATCGGTCGCCGACTACCTGACCGGTTCTGGTGGACTGCCCAAGAAGCAGGTCAGCCTTCGCGCCTTCTCCGACACCGCTCCGAAATCGACCCCGGCAAAAAGCCGTCGGGTCGAAATCGTTGTTATGAAATAACAGCGGTCTTGGGAAGGTGATAATCGTCAATCAAGGCACAGAACCCAGACGCGCGACGTTTGGGTTTTGTGCCTTGGCATTTGATATTCCCCTGTTTCCAGTATCTTGTGCCTTTTTCCCAGAGGAGTTCTCTTGATCGGAATCGTCGATTACGGCATGGCCAACCTGCGTTCGGTGCAGAAGGCGTTTGCCCATGTGGGGCAGGACGCACCGATTCTGCGCACGCCCGAAGACATCCGCCGGTGCGATCAGCTGGTCTTGCCCGGCGTAGGGGCGCTGGCGGATGCGGTGGCGACGCTGCGGAGCAAATCGTTCGATCAGCCGATCCTCGAACACATCCGCGCGGGCAAGCCGTTCCTTGGCATTTGTCTGGGGTTGCAGATGTTATTTGACGTCGGCTACGAGGATGGCGAGCACGCGTGCCTGGGCGTGATCGCCGGGTCGTGCGTGCGGTTTGCGGTCGATCAGACGCACAATCTGAAAGTACCGCACATGGGTTGGAATCAACTGGACGTGGTCCGGCCGGCACCGATTTACAGAGACCTGCCTGCGGGTGCGGGGGTCTATTTTGTCCACAGCTATCATGTGAAACCCGCCGACACCGGCGTGGTGTCGACGACTACGGACTATGGCCAGCCGTTTGTCAGCAGCATCTGGCGCGACAACGTCATCGCGACCCAGTTTCACCCCGAAAAAAGCCAGGCGGTTGGACTGGCGATGTTGAAAAACTTTGCGGCGATTTAAGTGGGGTTTAGGGCTTGGGGCTTAGGGATTGGTGAAGAGGGCAATCAATGCCGAAGCTGAAATCTCAGATTTTCATTCCGCCATCTTTGACACGATGTTCATCCGGGCGTTCGCCCGCTGAATGTAGGCGTCGATCTCCTGGAAGTCTTCGCTATTGGGCAACGTATAGCCAGAGGTGATGTGCCGGGCGCGGAGCTTGGTCATGGACAGGGGGATCAATGCGTCGGGGAGTTTGACCGGGTCCAGCACATCGGCGCGGGTCATCCGTGGCGGCAGGACCGCGATATCTTCATCACCCATGAAGTAGCGGAAAATGTGCCGGGCATAGAGATTGGCCGCCTGCTGATAGAGCGACGCCGCCTGGGTGGCGATTCGTTTTTTCTCCGCTGGGTCTGATGTCAGCATTGCCTCCAGATACATCGCGTCGGCGGTCATCATTTTGGACTGGGCGAACGAGCTTTCCGAATGGGACGCGAAGGTCAGCACGTCATCTGGGAACTTGCTGGTGTGAAACTTGTATTCCTCAACTGCGGCGTCGGCGATGCGGGCGGCGTTGCGGTAGCGCCAGATGATTTCATCGAGCAGCGGATTGGCC
>JBGSMH010000573.1:0-8593 GCA_041740275.1 Phycisphaerae bacterium | reverse complement strand
TCGCCGCTGGCGACGCCCAGGCATGAGTCGCAACTGCCCGACGCCGTTGAGCACTTTTCCAATCAGATCGAGCACGACACCTTCGGGGATTATCGCTTGGCGCGGGTCCAGACCGCCCGTCTCCGCAAACCGCCCGAAGCGCGCTTCCTCAATTGATCCTCACTCAACCTTGTACTTGTCGATGTCCGGAATCGGAGCGGGGAATTCCAAATCCAGCGTGTTCAGCGCCCGCAGAATGATGTCACTGATGACGTAGTTGCGGTACCACTTTTTGTCGCTGGGCACAACGTACCACGGGGCATATTCGGTACTGCACTTCTCCAGCACATCATCAAACGCCTTCATGTAGTCGTCCCAATACTTTCGCTCTTCCAAGTCGGCGGGGTTGAACTTCCAGTGTTTCTTCGGATCGTCAAGCCGATCCTGAAAGCGCTGAGCCTGCTCTTTTTTGGAGATGCACAGGTAAAACTTTAGGATCAGCGTTCCCTCATCGGACAGCATCTTCTCAAAGTTGTTCACATGGTCGTAGCGCTTTTTCCACACCTCTTTGGGGGCATACTCGTGAATCCGCTCGACCAGAAGGCTTTCGTAGTGCGAACGGTTAAAAATCCCAAACATCCCCTTGGCCGGGGCGGCGGTGTGAATGCGCCAGAGAAAATCGTGCGACTTTTCGATCGGCGTCGGCGCCTTGAAGCTGGTGACGTCGCACCCCTGCGGGTTCATTCCTGAGAAAATGTGCTCGATCGTCCCGTCCTTGCCCCTGGCATCCATCGCCTGCAATACAATCAGCACCGCATGTTTGCTTTGCGCGTAGAGCACCTCCTGTAGATCATGAATCTTGTCCAGATTCTTCCGTGATGCGTATTCGGCGTCCTGGCGGTCTTTGAAATCGCCGGTGTCATCGCACTTAAAGTCCTTGAGTTTGAACTTGCTGCCCGGTGTGACTTGATATTTAGAATCGACCATCGGAACTCCATCCCACTTTCTAAGAGAACTCAGGAAACAAACGGCAGAGCGACCACAGTCGCCTGTCGCATCGCACCCTCTGCCGCCACGATTACGGTCTTGCCGATCTCGAAATGCGGCTTTTTCACCATCGCCAGTGCGATCGCGGCATCGGACAGCATCGGCGACATCGTGCTGCTGGTGATCGCCCCGATCTGATTGTCATTGTCGTCGAAAACATGCTCGCTCGCGACCGGCAACGCCCCGTCGCCGACCCGCAACCCCACCAGCCGACGCGCCACCTGCGATCGCGCGTGCATCCGTGCGACCACTTCCTGACCGAGATAACATCCCTTGGTAAAGCTGACCGCACGATCGAGCAAACCGGTTTCCGCAGGCAAAACACCGATCACTCTGGGTGCATCAGCTTCGATCGCTTGCGCCTTCACGCCCGGGATCGCGGGCTCTGCGAGTTCAAAATCGATCCCGAAAAGGGGTGTCCCCGCTTCGATCCGTGCCGCATTAAATGCCGCCCATCCGACCGGACGCAGCAGGCGTTTGCCCAGCTCGATCTCCCCGCCATGCCGATGGATCAAATGATTCCACACCGCAACCGCCTGATCGGTGGGGACCGCCAAACGAATCCCCGGCACCCCGCACGCATCGTCCCGCCACGCGATCGTCTCCACCCCCATCAATTGCCCCACCCAAGCCCCGCTCTCACCGGCCAATCCCTCCGACGCCAGCACTTCGTTGGCACGCGGCCCATGCAACGCGATCTGGTGCAGGTCATCCGTTCGCAAAACAATCTTGACCTGCTCGGCAAACAGATACCGCTCCAATAGCTTGGCCAGCATCGGTGCCAGGCGTGCATCAACATCCAGCAACGTGCGATCGCCAAATTCGACAACCATCATGTCCAGCACAACCCGGCCTTTGAGATTGAGCAAAAACGCGTATCGCGTCGCGCCCGACTTCATGCCGGATTTGTCGACCTTGGACCAGACTTCATTGCTAATCAGGTTATTGAGAAAAGCGTGTCGGTCCTTACCGGTCAACTCGATCAACCCGCGCTGCGGCAAATCCATCAACCCCGCCGACTTGCGGATCGCGGCGTATTCGGCTTGGGGAATGCCGAACGTGCTGACGATGGTGATCTGATCATACGCCTGCGTTTCAGCGTCGGCTTGGAGATGCGTTTCCAGCAGCGGGTTCATGTTTGAATAGTGTAGAGCCGCAAAATCTCCACGTCGAACCCGCATTGGTGATATACTCAATTACCGATGAGCCAAGAAGCCGAAAATACGTTGCCCGGAGACGACGCCGACCTGACCCATGTCTTGGCGGCGTGGGAATACGAACCCGGCACGATCACCGTCCGCCGAATCGTCGGCCGCGACGGGAAAGCCAAATTGCAGATGCGTCTGGAACTCGGCCTGTTGCAGATGGAAGAGACCGGCCGACCCGATGGCGTCATGCCGCACGGGTTTGAATCGCTCCTGGATTACCACGAGAAACGCATCACCGATCATCGCCAGAAGCATGGCGGGACAATTCAGGGTTTCGGGCTCGAACCCGAAGAGTGCCAGCACCTCCGCGAAGAAGCCGCGATGTACTATCAGCGGTATCTTTCCTTCTTCGCCCTGGGCGATTTCTCGGCGGTCGTCCGCGACACCGCCCGCAACCTGCGCGTGCTGGATTTGTGCGGAAAATACGCGATCGAGGAGCAGGACCGGATCATCCTCGAACAATACCGCCCGTACATCATCATGATGCGTACCCGGGCCGATGCGTCGTTGCATGTGCGTCAGCAGCAGTATCATCAGGCGTTGGATGTGATTCGCGCCGGGCTTGCTGAAATGCGGGACTTCTTCGAGAGATTCAACCATCCGGAGGCATTCGATTCCTGCGATGAAGCCAAGGTACTCAAGCGGTTCGCCCGCGAGGTGCGTAAGAAATTGCCCGTTGGCCAGTTGGAGCGGCTTCAAAAGAAGCTGAAGCGAGCCGTCGTCAATGAAGAGTACGAACTGGCCGCCAAGTTGCGCGATCAGATCGCGGCGATGGAAAACGCGCCGCAAGTCCGTAGCGACACATAATCCGCGGGCGATTATTCGGCCTTGTGCGTCTCAGCCTGATCCGGCAACTGCGACTGGGCCTGTTCGATCATCGCGATCAATGCCTTGATCTCGCGGATGCTCTCGGGGCTGCCCCACAGCAACAGCCAATCCACCTGCCAGTTGCAGCGCTCAAACGTGCAGCGGTCCAGATGATACACCGTCTGCTTCAGCACCAGCGTGCAGGCCGTAAACGTGCAGTTGATAAACGCCTGACCGCTAATGTATACGGTTTGATTGACGAATGTTTCCCCGTCGTGTTTGGTCAGCAGCACTGGCGATTCTCCTTGAATTGAACGCTGCGATCGTGGTCGAACATGGGTAAGATGTCAAACGGAGACACTATGAAGAAGAAACTACTCATCGCCGGTGGCGTGCTGGGCGGGCTTGTGTTGGCCGGGTTGTTCATCGGCTACATGATGCTGAACAACATCGTCCGAATGGCTGTCGAAAAGAACGCGACGCAAAGCTTGAAGGTGCAAACCCAGCTTGGTCGGGCGTCGGTCGCGCCTTTTGCGGGCGATGTCTCGCTGACCGATCTGCGTGTCGCATCCCCGGATGGATTCACCGCCGGCAGTATGTTCATGCTCGGCAACATCAACGTGAAGGTCTCCTACAGCGACCTGTTCGGTGCACCGGTCAAAGTGGCGTCGGTGACGATCGACAAACCCAGGCTGGTCATCGAACAGGCCGGCGGCAAGCTCAACTTCATGGAACTTGCCAAGAATCTCAAGAGCGACAAACCCGCGCCATCGCCCACCCCAGCACCCGCTCCTGATGACAAATCCACGCCGATGAAGGTCATCATCAATCAGATCCAGATGAGCGGCGCTGAGGTGGTGATTTTGCCCGGGATCCCCGGATTGGATAAGCCCATCACGCTCACCATCCCGCCGATCAGCCTGAGTAACATCGGCAATGCCGACGGCGCACAAACGGGTGAAGAGATTGGCCGGGTCGTGACCGAATTAGTCCAGGCGATAGCACAAAAGGCAGCAGAGTCCGATCAGGTCCCGCCCCAGGTCCGCGAGTTGCTCAAACTTGACCTGACCAACCTCCAAGCCGAACTGCAAGGCCGTCTCGAATCGGAAATAGATAAAGCCAAAGGCAAGGCGATCGACGAACTCAACAAGGGCCTTCAGGACGTTTTGGGAGGCAAGAAGAAATAGCGTTGGCGAACCCGCTCGCAATCGCTTGGGATTTTCTAGTGGCGTCTGATATGATGGTTAGGTATGAAGACCAGCTATTCCGCTATTCTTCGTGGCGACACGCTCACTTGGATCGACAACCCGCCGCAGACCACGCTGGGGGCGATTGAAGTGAGGGTCGTTCTGGTGCAGAGCGAACCAAGTGCCCCCCATCCGATCGATTTTCTGGATGGAATTGCCGCGCGAGGCGGCATCGCCGATATCCCCGATCCCGCTGCCTGGCAACGTGAACAACGCACCGACCGACCAATCGCGGGCAGGGAGGGATAGTGGCTCCGCTGTTGGTCGACTCCAACATCGTTATTTACGCCTGTGCGCCGGATGGGAATTCGATCCGGTCGTTTCTTCGTAATTACGACTTGCGGGTATCTGAGATCACTCGCCTCGAAACGCTTGGATACCACAAGCTTCAACCTGCCGACCGACAAGCGTTGCGATCGTTTTTCGCGGGTTGTGTTGTGTTGCCGGTAGACGAGTCAGTCGTAGACGAAGCGATTCACCTTCGTGAGCGATTTAAGATGAATCTGGCGGATGCCATTATTGCCGCGACGGCTTTGCTTCACCAATTGCCGCTTTGCACTCGCAACACGGCGGATTTCTGGCACATTGAAGCGCTTCAGGTCGTCAATCCATACGCCCAGTAAAAGCGGTCTCTTCGTGAGTTCTGTCCAATTTCATTGTTGATTCCCCCACCCACCCGGTTACAACCGTTGATCATGTCTGAACGCCAACCGAAACCCGCCGCCTCGACCGATCAACTGGCCTCGCACCCGGAAGAACTCAACAAGTTCTGGCGGAACGCCAATTTCTTCTTCGACCGCGTTTACACCGAGATGGGCATCGACCCGCTCTATCGGGCGTATCTCTCCTCGCCCAAACGCGTGCTGACCGTCTCGTGTCCGGTGCGGATGGACAACGGATCGATTCAGGTCTACACCGGCTATCGCGTGCAGCACAACAACGCGCGCGGGCCTTTCAAAGGCGGGCTTCGCTTCGACCCGGCGGTCGATCGCGATGAAGTCATGGCGCTGGCGATGCTGCAAACATGGAAGAACGCCCTCGTCGAACTCCCCTACGGCGGGGCCAAAGGCGGCGTCGTCTGCGACATCAAAAAGCTCTCGCTCAACGAAAAAGAAGCCCTCACCCGCAGATACACCGCAGAGATCATGCCCATCATCGGCCCGCATGATGACATCCCCGCGCCGGACATGGGCACCGATTCGCAAGTGATGGCCTGGGTGCTCGATACCTATTCGGTGATGACCGGCAGGCAAACCCTGGGCGTCGTCACCGGCAAGCCGATCTCCCTCGGCGGCAGCCCCGGACGCGAAGAAGCCACTGGCAGAGGCGTGATGTATGTCCTCAAACGATTCGTCGAAACCTCACACCACAAATCCCTGCAAGGCATGAAGATCGCAATCCAGGGATTCGGCCAGGTCGGTTATCACGCCGCCAAATTGCTACAGGAACAAGGTGCGATCATCGTCGCGGTCTCCGATCAGTTCGGCGGGATCTACGACGAAACCGGCCTCGACGTCGAAGCCGCAGGCACCTACTACCGCGAGCGCGGCCAACTCACCGACTACCCCGATGCCGACGCGATCAGCAACGAAGAATTGCTCGCCTGTGAATGCGACGTGCTGATCCCGGCAGCGCGGGAGAACACCATCGATTCCTCCATCGCGCCGCACATTCAGGCCAGCATCATCGTCGAGGCCGCCAACGGTCCGACCACGCCCGAGGCCGATCAGATGCTCGCAGAGCAAGGCGTGACCATCCTGCCCGACATCCTCGCCAACGCCGGCGGTGTGACGGTCAGTTACTTCGAATGGGTGCAGGGTTTGGATGTGTATTTCTGGGATTTGGCACGGGTGCGGGAGGAGTTGCAGCGGGTGATGAACCGCGCCTTCGATGCGGTCAACGCCAAGGCCGACGAGGCCGGTTGCGACTACCGAACCGCCGCCTACTCCATCGCCATCGGCCGCGTCGCCGACGCCATCAAAGTCAAAGGGCTTTTCCCGTGATCCGATGTTGACCGAACCCATCCCGCGCGAGTGGCGAGTGGTCAGTGGCTAGGGAAGCCGGGCATTGGGGATTTCCAGCCACTAATCAATCACGCCGCCAGCAGGGGCATCTCTCGAGTCTGGCTGATCTGTCGACACACCTCATACCGTGCGATCGGCAGGATCGGCGTTTGGTTGATCCGTTCCAGCCAACGATCGCGAAGCTAACGGGCTGCTGCGACGATTGCCGTGCGAACCAACGTTCTGTCCCGGTGGCCGATCAGGGTAAGGAACGCTTCTCACGATTTCACGATCCCGCTATCGCCACGGCACGCCAATCAGATCGTTAAGAACAACTGATGACATAACCATTTTTCACACCCTGCGACACTATGCCGCCGTCCGAGATCAATTGGCTGTCATTGTCTTTATTGCACGACAAATACCGCTCGAACGTCCACCCGCGTTATTTCGTTAAAAATCAAGGTATGCCCCCTTTGACCTCCCATTTTCGCCGCTGTATTCGGAATACAGCCGCTGTATTCGGAATACAGCCGCTGCGTTCGGAATACAGCCGCTGTATTCGGAATGCAGACACCATTGTGCGCCAATGCGCGCCAGTGCCACCCGCGCAGAACGTCTCTGCTGCGCGCGGTCGATCCGCTCGACGATCCGAGCCGACATACATCTATATAGGGAGACCGTGGGCCCATCGCTCCGCCAGGAGTAGTCCCTCGACCACGCAATTCATCGGCAAAGCGAGAACGAAATCTTCAAAAACCCGTAGGTCGGGGTCGGGGTTCACCCCGACCTACCTGCTACGCGCTTATCGCCCGGTCGGCAATATCGCCCGCCCTCGCCAAACCCCGATCGGCAGTAACCATTGACGCCGCCACGCTTTGGGTCAACAATTCCCCTAAGAACACCGGAACGCTAATTGACAGCGCCGGTCAGGATATTGGAATGTTATGCGGCCAAATCGATCAATAGACCGCGTTAGACTGGCCATAGTCTTGGTCGCCGGCAGCTTTTCGTGCGCCGGATGCCTCTATGTGCCGGTGCCGTCAAAGCCTTACTACAACGAGAGAGATCCCCGCACAGCCGTAAGCTCCATTTTTGTCCGGCGACATTTGTCGGTAAGCAAGTCAACCCGATCAGACGTGGTCGCGGAACTCGGTGGGCCGACCCTGTGTTCGGCAAATGGCCGCGAACTGGGGTATCAATGGGTTGCCGTAGAAGCTTACTTGCTGATCATCGGAATGCCGCCGCTTCCGGAACGGAAATGCCATGTCTTTGTGTTCGCGTTTGATCACGAGGGTGTGCTGCGCTCAACTCGGATGTCCAACCCGAAGGAGACATACGGCAAGATGAACTGGGTGGATGGAAAGCCGGTCAACCAACTTCCACCGGTAAGGTGAGGCCGAACGGCAAGCCGCATAACCCGCCGCTGGAGCGGACCGCGGCGGCGGAATACTTTACTTGCGGTCGAGCGTCGCGCGTGCGCCGCCGCGGCCGCTCAACGGCCTTACGTTAAGCTGCATTTCCGGATCGATGCGAAGTCGCGAATCATCGCGGGCGACAAACCCGAGGCCGGGCGGTAGAATCCCCATACCAGCGGCCGGTTCAGTTCAACCAGACTTGATGCCCCGTGCGACCGCCGCTGATTCGTCCAACGCTGGCCTCCCGGCGCACTCGGCATAAAGTCCGTTTCGTTATCTGTAAGGACGACGGTGACTCGAGAAGCGTTTAAGCGTGTGGCGCAACAGGCCATCGAGCAAGTGACGGTCGCGGGCGAACAAGCGACCGGGCGTGTTCTCCCACGCGCGTACTGCTTTAGCTGGCTCGCGAGGAAAGAAGTCGTTGCCGATGGAGACGTCGCGGAGTTTCTGACCAGCTTCGGCTACGTCGACGAGTCGCATATCTGGCCGTGCTGGGATCTCTTCTTGGAGCGCCTTCGGCCAGACGGCAAGCTGCTCCTAATGGGATACCGGGCGAGCTTCGCACCGTGCCCGTACGGTCAGCATCTCGCTTACAATAGCCTCGGTCATGGTGCCGGGCACATCGGTCCATTCAAGTTGGGCTGCGGCCACATTGTCGAACAACTCGCGGCGGAGCGGCCTGCGACATAACCCACCGACTCTGAATCCCGCCCCGCGTCAAGCGGAAAGCCCTCGCGCGGGCGGTTTTCTGCACCGGCCTTTTCCTGCTTAAGACGCATTTCCGGATCGACGCGAAGTCGCGAATCATCGCTGGCGACAAACCCGAGGCCGGTCGATACAATCCCCCTACCAGCGGCCGGTTCAGTTCAGCCAGACTTGATGCC
>JBGSMH010000572.1:0-13820 GCA_041740275.1 Phycisphaerae bacterium | reverse complement strand
GCGGCACCGCCGGTAAATGCGATCGAACCATCGGTCAGGAAGGTCAGGTCTTCAACCGAAGCATAGTTGGGCGCGCCACGGTTTCGCGCTTCCTTGAAATCATCCGGCACATAGCTGACCCAGTAGCACCACGATTCCATCTTCCAGGTCTTGGGGTCAATCCGCATTATATAGGCCAGCGAATTGGCGTTTTTCATCCCCCATGTGCTCAATGCGGTTGCTGGTTTGCCCGTCTTTTCGGCGATGTCTTTGGGCTGATGGGTGAAGACCGAATTGCCCCCGTCCGACCAGCCATTGACGACCAGTTCGCCGGTATCGGGGTGAATCGCCACGCCACGGATGGATGAGTCTGAAACCTGCCCGTCGGCCGGATAACCCGGCGTGCGCAGCATCTTGGAAGGCCAGTTCCAGATCGTGTCGGTCTTTTCACCATCGTGATTGTAGACGTACATGAACGGTTGGCGCCACGGTTCCTTGCCCGTGTGGGTGTTTCGGTCGCCGCCATAGTAGAACTCGCCTGTGTTGGGGTTTACGCCATGGAAATCGCTGACATTGTTCCCGCTGGCGTTGGATGCCAGCTTCTTCAGTCCAGCCCCATCCAATCCAATACGAAACATACTCGCGTCATTCTTGATCGACGATCTGAAATAGACGCCGTGCTTTTTGGTCAGCCACAGTCGTGTCGCGGCCTGTGGGAAGCCATCAACGGTCTTGATCCAGACGATCCCTTTGTCGCTCAGCCGCGCGATGTAGGCCAGATTCGTGTCGGCCTTGATCGAAGCGGCGTTGGGACCGGTGCGACCAACGACCAGAATCGAATCATCGTCCAGCAGAAGCATGTCTTCGATCGTCGCCACGCCCCAATCAAACGTGACCGCCCGCTGAAGTTGCTTGAGGTCGGCCGAGTAAGTGAGAATCAACCCGGCGCGGTCCGGGCTGATGAGGTCCAGTTCCTCTCGTTTGGCTTTGGGTCGGGTGACCATCGCCGGGGCACCGGAATGATTGCCTTTGCCGATGATCACCGGGCTGACGCCGCCACTTTTGATCGGGGATTCGGGCCCCCAGGCGTTGCCGGCGACGATGATTCGCGCGTCACTTCGCTCCGCGGCAGCGACGGCTTCTTCCACGCCCGCCCCGCCAAAGAACGTCGCCGCGACGACCGTTGCTTTCGGGCCGTCGGCGTACTTTTTCGTTAACTCCTCATACCGCCCGGCCTGCGCGATCGCAGCAATACTCAACAAGACCCACACTGACCATCCCAATCGTGGAGGTTTGCCTATCATGCTTATTTGTACGCCGCGTACGGTTCTGCGTTAACAAAAACTGCCAAAAAACCGAAACGATTATCCAATTGTCGCAAAACTGACTCGCGGCAACGCATATTCCCGAAATTTGCAGACCTTCGCCCTCGACCAGCCTCACTCCGCTTTGGCGGGTTTGGCCAACGGCATGGGGACGACCGTCACCTCGCCCAAGGCCGACAACTGCTCCTGCACTTCGGATGCCGGTGCGACCACGACGATCAGCATCTGATCATCAGCCACATATTTCTTCATCACTTCCCGGACCTGTTCGCTTGTCACCTCGGCGACGCGGACGGGGAGGTTGTCGTAATAGTCGATGGGGTAATCGTTGAGAATCTGGTCGGCACGACGTCCGGCCTGCTGCGCGACGGTCTGGATCTCCATCGCCATCCCCCCGGCGACGCGAAGCTTGGCTTCGGCCAGTTCTTCGTCCGTCACCAGATCCTTACGCATGTCGCCAAAGACCTTGAACATCGCCTCGATCGCGGCGGCGGTGGTTTGGGGGTTGGTGTCGACGCTACCGCTAAACTCGCCGAGTTGGCGGTTCGGTCGGAAAAAGGCGTATACGCCGTAAGTCAGGCCTTTTTCCGCACGTACATACTTGCCCAACCGCGAGTCGATGCCGCTGGATAGGATCTGTCCGGCGACCATTCCGGCAAACTTCTCATCGCTCTTGAGGCTGTAGGAGCGGACGCCGAGCCGAATCGTCGATTGCTTGCCCTGGGGGTTATCGACAAGAATGATCTGCCGTTTTGCCGCCCGCTCTTTGGTGACATATTCAGCCGCCGCCACTTTTTCGCGACGATCAAAACCGGCGAGCAATCCCTTGGCCAATTCGGTGCCTTGCTCGGGCGTCACATCCCCGCTGACGACCACAATCGACCCATCCAGCGAATAGACCTCCTCGTACCACGCTTTCACATCATCCAGCGTGATCGACGCCAGTGACTCGGGCGTTGATAGACGCCCCTGCGGCGCACCTTCGAACAGGTTTGCGGTAAACGTCCGGCCGACCACGGTTGAGGGTCGGGAGAGCGACTGCGTCAGCCCGCCGATCGATTGCTGTTGCAGTTTGGCAAACTCATCCTGTGGAAATGCGGGCTTGGTGAGAATCAGATTGGCTTTTTCGATCGCAAAGGCAAGCTGATCGGTGGTGCAGGCGATGTTCAGCCGCGTGTTATCACCGGCGTCGGCGACCTCGATTACGATCCCGCGCGACTCCAGTTCTTGCGACAATTCCATGAACGCCTTATCCCCACTGCCACGGCGCATCATCGCGGCAGTCAGGTCGGCCAGGCCTTCCTTGCCGACGGGCTCGACATGCGAACCGGCGCGGAAGATCAGCGACGCATTGACCAGAGGCAGGCGATGATCGGTCAGGGTGATCACTTTCACGCCGTTGACATCGGCCTCCACACCTTTGTTGAAGGTGATCTTCATCGGCTCACGATTGACCGGCGGCTGGGTGGGATAATCCTTGGGGAACTCCGTCACGCGCGGCGCAACGACCTCGTCGGACTTGGCAACCCCAGCACCGGCGACCTCATTGGCAAGTTTTGCGGCTTCCTGGGCGGCGGTGGCGTTGGCGTCGCCTTTTTCGTAGCGAAGCACCGTCATCGCGCCGGTGTCCAGATACTTCTGAGCCACGCGATGGATGTCGGCGATCGTCAACGCGTCCAGATTGGCAAAGTACTGGTTGACGCGATTGGCATCGCCGCCAAAAACAGCTTCTTCACCCAGTTGAGAGGCGATATCGTCAGCCTCCTGGCGCTGACGGATGATTTGCTGTTTGAGCTGGGTGCGAACCTTGTCCAACTCCTCCTGCGTGATACCGTTGGCTTTGATTTCGTTCAACACCCGCACGATCTCGGCCTCGACGGCTTCGGGCGTGTTGCCCTGCTGTACAACGGTGGTGATCACAAAAAGCGATGGATCAAAGAATTGATAATTGCCCGCGCCAACGCCCACGCTCATGGGTTTGTTGCCATACACCAGCGCCTGATCCAACCGCCCGGTCCGGCCACTGGATAGCACATCCGCCAGCACCGACAACGCATCATGATCCGCGTCACGGTACCCCGGCGTCTTGAACGCGATGTACATGTTGGTCAGCGGAATATTCGGCTTGGTAACGACCAGACGACGCACTTCGGTCTGCTTGGTCTCCGCCTTCATCAGGCGCGGCACTTCCGGACCCTTCGGAATCCAGCCGTAATACTTTTTCACCCACTGCTTGGTCTGCTCCAGATCAATATCCCCGGCGATGATCAGGCAGGCATTGTTGGGGACGTAATAGGTGTTGAAGAAGGTCTGCAATTCGCTCGATGTCGCCTGCGCCAGTTGCTGCATGTCACCGATGGGGGTCCATCGATAGCTGTGATCGGTGAACGCGGTCTTCAGCAGGTCCTGGAATGCCGGACCCATCGGCTGATTCGCGTAACGCATTCGCCACTCTTCGGCGACAACCTTGCGCTCGGTCTGGAACATCTCGTCATTGACCTTGAAACTCGCCATCCGATCGGCCTCCATATAGAGCGCCATCTCGGTGTTGCTGGAGGGCAGGGAGTTGGTATAGGTGGTCTGATCGAAACTGGTGAACGCGTTGCTGTTCCCGCCGACAGCGCCGATCAGTTTCATGTGCTGTTCGGGCGCGACGTGCTGGCTGCCGCGAAACATCATGTGTTCGAACATGTGGGCAAAACCCTGGCGGTCAGGCTTTTCATCTCGCGATCCGACAAAATAAAGAACGCGCACATGAACGACCGGCGCGGTCTTCATGGGTGCGTAGATGACTTTCAGTCCGTTGTCGAGCGTCTCTTGAGAGAACTCGATCTTGCTCTGAAGCTCCTGGCCGCGCGCGAAAGCGACACACAGCAGCAACGCCAACACGGTACGAGAGATCACAATTTGCATGTCGATAGGATAGGCATTCGATTGATTCACGCAAAGCGTCGGCAATTTTCGCACACATCTTCGTCTGTCCGCGACGGTCAATCGTCGGCGGCCTGCTGCTGGTCGAGCAGGCGCGAAAGCGATGCGACGTCGCTGGCGTAGGCCGGATCGTTGACGACGTTTTTGGTTTCGATCGAGTCGTCGGTCATGTCGTACAACTCGATCTGATCCGGATCGATCCCGCTTGGGTCGCGCCAGCGCGTAAAGCGGCGGGTCGGCGTACGAACCGATCGACCCCGCCTGCGATTCATGTCACGCGGAAACTGGCTAAAAACGACGTCTTTCCACCTGGCCGTGGGATCCTTCAGAAGCGGCAGTAATGAGGTGCCCTGCACAGTTTCGGGCGTGTTCAAGCCGCATATCTCGGTAAGTGTCGGGAAGAGGTCGATCAGTTCGACCAGTTTCGTACACCGCGTTCCATTGGCCGCAATTCTCGGGTCGCGAATGATCAACGGCACGCGGGTCGCGGCATCGAGCAGCGTGTGTTTGGCCCACATCTGATACTCGCCCAGCATCAGTCCGTGATCCGCCCACAGACACACGATGGTCTCATCAGCTTTGCCCGATGCGTCCAACCCATCCAGCAATTTGCCGATCTGGGCGTCGAGAAAACTGACGCAGGCGTAGTAGCCGTGGATCAGTTCGGCGCGCTTGGCGGCATCGACAGCGGTCGGCGTAGACGGAATATCCATATAAAATCGAAGCTCGCCCCAGTCATGCACCGTCGCCGGTGCCGGGCTGATTAACGCATCATGCGAGACGGATCGAGCCAGTTCGGCCCGATCGTATAAGTCCCAATACTTCTTCGGGGCAGGTGAACGGCAAATGCGGCTTGGTGAAGCCAACTGCAATAAGGAACGGCGCTGGATCAGACTGGTAGATCGCCTCAATCCCCGTATCGGTCAGTTGCGGATCGACGTAGGCATTATCGGGCACATCCGCGCATTCCGTGCTGGGCGCACGTCGGACCGCCGGGTCGGTGTTGTGCGTCTGATGCCACCGCTGATTCTGAGCCACATTTTCTGGCAGAACATGGGTCGGGAAAACGACTTTGGGTTCATCGGGACGACTTGACCATCCCGCCGGGTCATCGTTGCCGTGGTGATAGACCTTGCCGAAGCTGATGGTGCGATATCCCGCGTTTCGAAACGTCTGTGGCAAGGTCGCCAGCATCGGATTGGCATCGGTCAGGAGCGTGTTCAGCCGATGGACGCCCGTCCGATCAGGACGACATCCGGTCAGCGCACAGGCGCGCGAGGCGGTGCAGATCGGGTGTTGACAGTGTGCCTGGGTAAACCCGATCGAACGGTTGACCAGACGATCCAGATTGGGCGTGATCGCCCGGCGATCCCCCAACGCCGCGATCGCGGGACGAAGATCGTCCACCGCGATCATCAATACATTCATTTTCGACAATGCAAAAAAGCCTCCCGCAAGCACGATGGCATGCGGGAGGTAATTTTAGCGGACTTCTGAGTCTTTCACAGATAACCGAACGACTATTTGTACCCGGGAAGGTAATCCTTCTCGACATCAAACATCTCGTTGGTCATCTCCCGGATCTGGCCGGGCGTGAGGACGGCGGCGCTGAGCGGATCGAGCATCAATGCGTGAATCGCGGCCTCTTTGCTCTTCTGGATGCACGCGGTGGCGGCCAGATCAAAATAGGCCTGCTGGCTGGCACAGATGTGACCCATATGGGCTGGCAACTTGCCATAGCGCGTGGGGTTGATCCCGTTGCGATCGATCATGCAAGCCACTTCGACTGCGGCGTCGCCGTGCAGGTTGGTGATCAGCTTACCGGCCTCACCAGAGTTACGTTTGCCGGGCGAGTTAGCGTTATTCATCACGTTGCCGTGGATGCGGACGGGTGAATCCTTCTCGCGGGCTTCGATGATCCAGGAGGCATATTCCCACGATCGTTTCAGTTCCGTGGTCGCTTCGCCACTGACGAGCTTGGCACGGTGTTCGTCGGCGTTCTTGCGCCAGTTCGGCCAATTCGTCGCATAGAAACGGCTGCCCCCGTCATAGCGGGTGCGAAGCAGTTTCTTCCCGGCCTCACTCTTGCGGTAATAAGGCAGGTATTCGGACAAATGCCCCGACGATTCGGTGATAAACGCACCGAATTGGACGCACATGTCCTTACGAACCACATCCTTGATCGTCCACGGTTCATCCTTGCCATGATTGCGGGAATCCATGCTGGTGATCCCGGCGTCGTATTCACTGATCGCTTTGGCGATCTCCTCGCGGAACTTGGCATAGAGGATCTTGTCGTAAAGATTTTCGCCTTTGTGTTTCAGGGTGGTGAACCATGCCAGGTGATTGACACCCGCACACTCCCACTCCATTTCCTCGTAAGGCACGCCCGCGTACTCGGCCAGTAGGTGGCTGGTGCCTTGCACGCTGTGGCACAGGCCGACGAGTTGGATTTCCGGTACCGCACGCCCCGCCGCCAGCACCAACATGCTCATGGGGTTGGTGTAGTTGAGCATGATCGCTTCGGGGCACAGTTCGCGCATGTCGCGAAGGATGTCGAGGAAAACCGGGATGGTCCGAAGACCTTTGAAAAGCCCGCCCGGTCCGACCGTGTCGCCGATGCACTGGTCAATTCCATATTTGAGTGGGATGTCATTTTCAGATGCCACACACTTCGTCCCGCTGACCTCAACGCAGCAGACGGCGTAGGTTGTTCCGGGCAGCACTTCCTTGCGGTTAGTGCTGGCGCGAACCGTCCAGCCATCGGAGCGACCCGAATCGTTGATCAGCTTCTGGATGACCTTGAGCATCATCGCCAAACGTTCGCCATCCGTATCGCAGAGGCGAAACTCGCCACGATCGGCACCGGGGATCAACAACACATCCTTGCAGAGCGTCGGACAGAAACCTGATCCGGCGCCCATAAAGGTGATGTTGATCGGTCGGGTGAATTTGCCCCGCAGCCCTTCCTGACTGTCGGCGGCTTTGGTGTGGGAGACGTGACCTAATTTATCCTCTTTTTCAGTAGCTACGGACATGGTGCGGTGTTCCTTTTGTTCAACCTTGTGACCAATTTAGCGGTGCGAAACCACGCCGCAATAGCAAGCTCAGGATTTTGATAGCACGGATGTGACTATCTCAGGCAGGAACAGGTCCGGCAGACGGTTGCACTTCAGGCTCGGGCGCAGCATTGGCAACGGTCGGCTGGAACGAGACCGTTTGTCGCACCAGTTTGATCAGATCAACCACGGTACGCACGGACGTGATCTGCGCGTCAGGGTCTTTGGCCGCGATTGCGGGAGCGGTCGGATCGAGGATGACGATCCGCATCTGCGTAGCGCGACGACGCAGGGATTTTGCCAGCAAACGCGCTCGGGCAGATGAACCGGCGTCGATGGCGACCAGCGCCAGAACACGCGTGCTGTTCTTTTCGATTTCGCCGATCAAATCGCTTTGCATCGAACTGGAGAAATGCGACACGACCTGCCCCACCGACCGCGCCATCGCCACCGCAGTCACCCGGGCGGCGGGTATATCGACGCTGGAGGCAGGAGCGCACGCGACCTGCCCGCTCACCGCAGTACGGTCGACCGTCGCCGTTTCATCTTCCACAAAATCCTGCACCGCATCGACAATCAGTTCCAGCCGCTCGTCGCTCAAAATGCCTTTTTCGCTGTAGCTTGTCGCCGTAGCCAACACGGGCAACAGAAGTTGGTCGGCTGTTTCGGGCAAGCCGACGTTCTTAATCGATAGATCGACCAGTTTTTCTGCCGTCGGGATGTCGCCTGCGACCAGCCGATGATACAGCTTTCTCTCACCAGCCAGCATCGGTTCGTCCGACAACAGGACATAAAACACCCGCAGTGGCTCGACGAATTTTCCGATCACCACCAGGCATACCGTAATCGGCACCGCCAACAGCAATCCGATCGGTCCCCAGATCCACGTCCAGAACAAAATCGCGACCAGAACGCCGATGCCGGAGATGCCGGTGCTTTGACCATAGACGTAGGGCTCGATGCCAAGGTTGATCGTCGCTTCCAGAACGATAAACAGCGTTGCGACCCACACCATCGGCATCCATCCATCGAATACCGCCATCGCCAGCAGCACCGGGACCGCCGCCCCCAGCCACGCCCCCAGCACCGGCACGAACCGCAACATCCCGGCGAGCAATCCTAACAACCATGCATCCGGTAGCCCGATGATCATCAACCCGATCCAGACCGCGGCCCCAAACGCCGCATTGATGATCGTCAGCATCAGCAGATACCGGCCGATTCGGCTGCTGGCTTCTTCCAGCGCTTGTGCCGTGACGATCAATTGCGTCGTACCACTCAGCACAACAATGCGATCGCGCAACTCCTCGCCATAGAACAGAAATAGGAAGACCAGCACCGTCACGATCGCCACCATCAGAAGCGGTTCGACCACGGGCTTGACCATATTGGTCGTGGATTCGACAAGCCCGGTTTCGTTTTGCGCAACCACCGGGATCGCTGGCATCCGCACCGGCGGCGTGTTGGCGGTCGGTGCGGTGGTGGCGGCGTCGGAGACATCCTTTTCGATGTCGTCCATTGTCTTAAAGAAACGCCCCATCACGCCGTCGCTTGTGCCGCGCAGTGCGATAATCTTCCGAGAGATCGTCTGGCGGTGTTGCGGCAATTCATCAGCGAATTCGACGAACTGAAGGACCGCCACCGACCCCACCCCGACCACGATCGCGGTGCCAAAGATGCACGCGATCGTCACCGAGACCGCGTGATAGCGGATACGTCGATTTAACCAGCGCACCACCGGCGCCAACGTAAACGATAGCAAAATCGCCACCGCCACGGGGATGAAGAACTCCTTGGCCAGTGCCAACGAAGCCACCACCGCAGTGGCGATCACCACCCATGCGGCGCGACGTGTGATGGGATCAACCCTGGCCATAGGCTGCTGCCTCGTCGGATCTGTCCGAAGTGTGCGGTGAATCGTCCTGCTTCTTCTTTGAATCGGCGGCGGCTTTGGTGAAGTAGGCTTGCACGAGTTGCATCCCCATCGTCAGAAACCAGTGCATCATCCCCGAAGGAAGATGCGATCCGCCCGAACGTTTTTTGGGTTTGGTTTCACGATCGCTGTCCGAGTCGTTTTTCGATGACCTGCCAACAAGCGAACCAATAATTCCGGTAATCGCGAATGTCGCCGCCAGCGTCCCGATCAAGGACGAAAAGGGGTGACGTCGGACCGCCTCCGACGGACCGCTCTGGATGGATGCCACTAAGAAGCGAGCCTTGGCCAACTCCAAATCATGCGGATGGCTGGGTTTCTGCTGCGGAACGAGGCGTTTCATGATGATCTTCTCCGTTGTGGGTATGGCGTCGTGGGGCACGGGCACGCGGATCAATATCAACCTGCTTGGTGGCGGGCTTGCGGCGCGGTGCGATGCGCCCATAGAAAAACAGCGCGGTCGCAATCGCCAGCAGGAACAATCCGCACGCGAAAGCGGCCCACACCGGGCCAAGCGCCAGCGTGACCGCCAAAAAGACGCCCCAACCGACCAGAAGGATTCCGATCAGCCCCAGAATCCCCGCTCCGATGATCGCTGCGGCACGGACGAGCAGGCGAATCACCCCCCGATGTGCCGCACGTCCCTCGGCCTCGGCTAAATCCAATGCCGATATGATTAAGTTCGCGATCGGTTCCATGTCGAATCGTCCTTCTCTCGTTTCGATGTGGATCAAACGGAATACAGACCGTGCGTAGCTGCCCGCCTACGCACGGCCTGCATTCGTCAATCAATCAGTGTTTATTGCTGCGCATGAGCAACCCGAGGACGACCCCCGCACCCGCTGCCACCGCAAGGGCAGCCAATGGGTTTCGGCGGATGGTCGCTTCGAGTGATTCGACGGTCTCGCCGCCATGCTCGCGGACCGAGTCATACGCATCCTTGGCATATTCGCTGGCTTTGTCGTACGCGCTGTGCGCGTACTCACTGGCCTGCTCATAGCCCGCCTGGGCTTGATCTCGCACCGTTTCGTAACCCTCGCGGGCACGACTGGTGACATCGTCTTTCAAGTCCCGAGCGCCCTTCTTTGCTTTTTCGGCAGCTTCGTTCACTTCGCGACGCACGTTTCCGGCATTAGTCGATGACATAACCATTCTCCTTTTCGAGTCCTGTGTCTACTACTCAACCGGCGCCATGCCGATCGCATAGCACATGATTGCACCGGTCTGCATAACAAAGTCTTAATTCCGCATGAACGAGAAATCATCGGGTGCCAAAAAAGCGTGGCTCGTGGTTCGCGGTTTGTGATTCGTGGAATAAGGCCGCGGCATTTCACATCCGCATTTCCTGCCCACTGCCCACTGCACACCGGCCACTATTTTTCACTTGTTGCATTTGTTGCATCGGCTTTGGTCCATGTGAAAATCATAACTGCTGGCCGTAGCCGGACTTGACGATTTTTGACCCCTCCAAGTGTTGCGCGCCGCGTGCAACTGTTGCAACTCCTACCTTTCCGGCCGGAGATTAATCCTTCCCATTACTTGCCAACCCCAAACGCAGCGAAACACGACCAGCCAACTATATCCCCGCCAACCCCAAAAGTCGGCGGCAAAATCAGGCAAATCCGCCGATTTTCGCGAACCCCTGACACCATGCTGTCACCACCCGCACCCAGTGACATTTCGTCGCACCGCCGATTCTTTCCTTGCGTTCCTAGGACAAGTTTTGACTGTCGATCACAAACTCCGCTTCGGATCTAAGAAACCCAACGTGCCGAGGGCATCAATTCGCGACTCTTCGCCTCTTCGCGCCTTCGCGCACCCGAGTGCGCGAAGACACGAAAAGCGGAAAAGCGGGACGAGCCTGCTCGGGGCGTTCCGCGGATCAACTTGGTCGTTTGAACCGCTCACTGTGTCCTCTGCGCTCTCTGTGGCGAATTCTGGCCGCGATCCGCGTTCATCCGCGTTCATCATCGGCTTCAACAACTTGCGGACAACCGCAGGATCGGGGAAAACTATCGTTATGAACGTGCTCCTTATTGGCGGAACGGGACTGATCAGCACTGGTATTATCAAACACTTGCTGCCCCGCGGCGCAAAAGTGACGATGTTCAACCGAGGCCAGCGCGCCAACCGCCTCGACGGGCCGGTCGAAACCCTCACCGGCGATCGCAACGACCCGGCACAATTCGCTCGATGCACAGACGGACGCACCTGGGACTGTGTGATCGACATGATCTGCTTCACCCCCGAGCAGGCCGAGGCATCGGCGAAAACTTTCGCGGGCAAGTGCAAGCATTTCATCTTCTGTTCGACCGTTTGCACGTACGGGATCAAGATTCCCCCCGGCGTGATCGTGGATGAGACGTTCCCCCAGGAACCGATCAGCACCTACGGCAAGAACAAGGTCGCGTGCGAGAAGATCTTCCTCGCCGCCCATGCGCGGGGCGACTTTGCCGCGACCATCATTCGCCCCAGCCACACCTATGGCGAGGGCAGCCCGCTGATCGACCAACTCGAGTTCGACGCCCGCGCCTGGGACCGGATCGAAAAAGGCTTGCCCGTGCTATGCGCCGGCGACGGGCTGGGATTGTGGAACTCCACCCATCGGGATGATGTGGGCAAACTTTTCGCATTCGCTGCCGGGAATACCAGGACGTTTGGACAGGCTTATAACGCGACCACCGAGCGCGTCTTCACCTGGCGCGACTACTACCGCGAGGTCGCTGGTGCACTGGGCAAAGAGGCGAAACTGATCATGGTCCCCGCGTCTTGGATCGTCGCCACTGATCCCAAGCGGTTCGGATTGCTCAATGAAATCACGCAGTTTCATGGCCCGTATACCAGTGCCAAGGCGCGTCGGGATGTGCCGGAGTTTGTGTGCGACATCGCGTTCAGCGAGGGTGCGGCACGCGTATTTGCCGATCAGAAGAAACGCGGGGCATGGAAATCGGATGATCCGGCGTACCAGCAGATGATTGATAATGCGACGGCACTGGGCATCACGCCCGTCACTGCGTAAGATTTGTGGACTAGGGTTTTTTTCATGGAAGGAACGATATGGACAAGCGTTTATTAGCTTCGGCGCTGCTTGGTGCGGCGATTCTGGTCGGGTGTCAGTCAAACGGGAAATCGGACAAGGCCGATTACGACGACAAAGCCAAGGAAGTCGAGGTCACCCGCGAGCAAGTCCCTGCGGTGGTGCTCGCCAGCTTCGATAAGGCATTTCCCGGTGTGAAGGTCAAGGAGATCGTCAAGGAGACCTATCCCGACGGGACCGTTCATTATGAGTTTGAATACGTGGGCAAAGACGGCAAGGAGCATGAGGTTGAGCTCGCCGACGATGGTGAAGTGCTGGATCAGCATTGATCCTGCCTGATGTTTTCCTGGACATTGCCACATGGCCTCGGCGCGCTCGCCGAGGCCATGTGGCTAAATCGTTCACCCAGCTTTGGCGGGAGACCCGCGTGAAACCACGAATGAACGCCTCCGCTTGGCGCGCCGTTTTTCGAATCCTGCTCACGATCATCACGGTGATACTGGGCAGGAAGGCAACAAAGCCGACGAAAACGCCGAGCCGTCGTAGCGGCACGACAAAGCCGGTCGCCGCAGGCGATCAGGCCATCGCCCAATTGTTCGCCCGCAGGCAAAGCGACACCATCGTTGAAGCCGCCGGGACGATCGTGAAGATTCTGCCCGATGATCTGTACGATGAAGACGGGTCAGGCCAGCATCAGCAATTTTTGGTCGACATGCCCGGCGACGTAACAGTCAAGATCGCTCACAATCTGAAGTTTGGACATGTTCCGGTTCGCGAAGGCGATCGCGTGCGATTCAAAGGCGAATACGAATGGAACGATCGCGGCGGGTGCATTCACTGGACCCATCACGATCCCAAGAAATGGCGTGAAGATGGGTGGATCGAGTATGGTGGTAAGCGCTACGGTTAAGTGTTCATAAAAGGAGTAATGATGAAACGTGTGGCAACAATCGGATTGATGATGATGACTTTGGCGATCGCTGCATGCGAGACGGCACCCAAGAGCCAGCAAGGCAAGGATGACCTGGAACAGGACGTGCAGCAGACGATGGCGCGGCTGGAACTGGCCGACCCGACCCTGCGTGAGTTTCTGGATAAAAGCGCTGGCTACGCGATCTTCCCCAGCGTCGGCAAAGGCGGCTTTATCGTCGGCGGGTCGTACGGACGCGGCATCGTCTATGTGGATGGTCAGGCGGTCGGGTTCAGCGATCTGAGCCAGGCGACCGTGGGCGCACAGGTCGGCGGGCAGGAATACGCACAGATTATCGCTTTTGCGACGATCCGCGAACTCAATCAGTTCAAGCAAGGCGAACTTACCTTCTCCGCCAACGCGACTGCGGTGGCGCTTAAGAGCGGTGTGGGCAAGAGTGCCAAATATCAGGACGGGATCGCAATTTTCGTCGAGCCGATCGCCGGTCTGATGGCAGAAGCGTCGGTCGGCGGGCAGAGCTTCAGCTTCCAGCCGAAGTGATTGCAGAAACTTGATATTGCCGTTGCGGATATTTGCTGCCTTTTGCCGATTTTCTCGCTTCGCGGAATCGGACAAAGCCGGCCCG
>JBGSMH010000571.1:0-7861 GCA_041740275.1 Phycisphaerae bacterium | reverse complement strand
CCACGCCGATCGCGATGACCAGATACAGGCACGATATCGCCGCCATCGCGCGGACGGGCTTGAGAAACTGAAACATCCACGCCAACAGAACGCGATTCGAGACCGGTGGCGTCGAGTCGGTTTGCGACGTTTTGTCTGCGGGGTTGGATGAACTGACGACTTGCTGACTCACGACAAAAAGCTCTTATGTAGCCGCAAACGGTAACGACTTGTCCGACAGGGTCAATCGCGGCGTCTCGGGTCCAATAATTCCATGCTCTGCGAATGCCAAGAGAACGCCCCCAAACGCCTCCGCCCAAATCCCCGTCGGCACCCGTCCTGTCCTGAAGAAGAACGCTGAAGCCAGCTGGGTGCCACGCAATGCCCAGCGTCAATATCTCTTTGAATGCACAAGAACATACACAGTGGGATCGTGCATTTCGGACTTCGGTTGTCACAGGTCTGCTGCACTTCGCACTGACAGCCCTGTGTCAGGCATGGGCAGAAAATCCGCGGATTTGTCTGTTTTCCCGCCGACTTTTTGGGTTTTTTGGGATATAGTAAAACGTTCGGTCTACGCCGCGTTTGGGGATGCGTCAATCGTGTTTCCACGCGCTGCAATGGCTCTTTGACAATTTTATAGAAAGGCCCAATCTCCGGCCGGAAAGGTAGGAGATGCAACAGTTGCACGCTGGCGCGCAACACTTGAAGGTTGTCCGATCCGACAAGTCCTGCGGCGGCCAGTAGTTACGTTTTTCGTATGGGTCAAAACGGATGCAACAAATGCAACAAGTGAAAAGCAGTGGGCAGTTGGCGGTGGGCAGTTGGGAAGGCTTGAAGTTGAAGACCTGGACTTACCCACGACCCACGCATCTCCACCAAGCCCCAAGACCTACGCCCCAATTCCCCCTTCGCAATTGTCCGGGCAATCCATAGACTCTTGTCCATGCGCCTGCTCGGCTGGCTTATCATCCTATTGGCTTGCGGATCGATGCTGTCGTGTCGTCCCAAACCGGCGGCACCGACACCCAAACGGGCTTCGGTCTGCGCCACCGCGTATCCGCTGGCAGATATCGTCCGAGAGATCGGCGGGGAAAACGTCCGGCTCGACTGGATCCTCGACCTCGGCGACCCCGTCAGCGGCTATATCCTCAGCACCCGCGATCGCGACCGACTCACCGGCGTCGACCTGATGGTGGCGTCGGGCACGCGGACCGAAACGTTTGCCAGTTCAGTCATCTTTTCGCTGGAGCAAACCAGCCGAGTCTTTGAACTGGAATCGACCGAAACCGCCCGGCTCGCCCCGGCGGGTGGATTGCTGTGGCTGGACCCGATCGTCGTTCGCAATGCACTGCCCGAATTGACCGAAAACCTCGTCCGTCTCCTCCCGAGACAAATCGAATCCCTCCGCACCCGGTCGGCGGATTTTGCCACACGCATCGACCAACTCGTCGCCCAATACCCCAACAGTGCCTTTGGCCGGGGAAAAGTCATTGTTCTGGATCTGGTCTTTGCGCCGCTGCTGGATCGGTTTGGGGTGGGATCAGTATTGATCGATGCTTCGGCGCTGAAACTGACCGAAGCCGACATCCGCCGCATCCGTGACAAGGCCGCCGAGACCGGCATCAAAACGATCGTGTTACGCTTCGATACCCCCCCGGGTACGCTGGCGGATATCGAAGCCCGGACGGGCTTGCGGGCCTTTACGCTCGACCATTTTGGCTTTCCCCAATTTCAAGGACACGGAACCTATCTGGAACAATTGCAGTACAATCTTGAGCAGTTACTCCAAGCCACCCGGCTATGAATGTCGGCCTACAATTTAAACCGCATGGACAAAATCCCGCATCAGCAGCTACTCAATCAACTCAACTGGCGCTACGCAACGCAGCGATTCGATCCTGATCGCCCGCTCGACCCCGCCGAGTGGGAGACGCTGGAAGCATCGCTGGTTCTGACTGCCAGCAGCTTCGGGCTTCAGCCGTGGCGGTTTGTGGTGGTTACCGATCCGGATGTGCGGCATCGATTGGTCGCCGCGTCGTATGGGCAGCAACAGCCGCGCGACGCGTCGCATGTGGTGGTCTTTGCGATCCAGAAAGATCTGAGCGAAGCCTGCGTCGATCGGCATATCGACCAGATGGCCAAGATCCGTCAGATGCCCTTGGAAAAGCTGGCCGGTTATCGCCGGTATACGGTGAACTATCTGCAATCGCTTACGCGAGAGCGGGCGTGTGAATGGGCGGCGAGGCAAACGTATCTGGCGTTGGGTTCGTTCCTCACCGCCGCCGCGATGCTGGGGGTTGATACCTGCCCGATGGAAGGGGTCGATCCGGCGCAGTACGACCAGATCCTCGAATTGGATTCTGCTGGTTTCAGCACGGTTGTCGTCTGCTGTGCCGGGCACCGGGCCGCGGATGATAAATATGCCAAACTCCCCAAAGTCCGGTTTGATCGAAAAGATGTCGTGATGCGGATTGATGCGCGTCCAAAATAACGCGTCGCGCTATTCAAACCCGCCGGACCGACCTTTTTTGATATCCGATCGGCGTTTCTTGCTCTCCAGCCGACGCTGTTTGGATCCGTAGCTGGGACGGGTTTTCTTCCGCCTTTTGGGTTCGACCATCGCATGAACGATCAATTCCCGCAGTCGATCGATGGCCGCGGCGCGGTTCTGTTCCTGGGATCGACTTTCATGGGCATCCAGATGAATCTCATCCGCCTGCGTCAGCCGCGAACCGGCCATCGTTCGCAGGCGCGACCGTGCCGACAGTGTCATCCCGACGATGTCGTCCACCTTCAGCCACACCTCGCATCGCGAATTGACCTTATTCACATTCTGCCCACCCGGCCCGCTGGCGCGAGAAAACTGGATCCGTACGCTGGCGGGCGCGACACGAACATTCCCGACTTCAATCAAAGCGGGCGGGACAAGCGAAGATGCGGTATCATCAGGCACGAGCAATGGATCATACCGGAGGATCGTGATGTCAGCGAAAATTGGCGTGGTACTCAGCGGCTGTGGTGTGTTCGACGGGACCGAAATCACCGAGGCGGTCAGCGTGCTGATCGCGATCGACCAACTCGGGCATCAGGCGACTTGCATGGCCCCGCACATCGATCAGATGCACACGTTCGATCACCTGCACGGACGGCCCATGATCGACAAGCGCAACGTGCTGACCGAAAGCGCCCGTATCGCCCGGGGTAAGATTCAGGACATGGCAACCATCCACGCCGACGCACTCGATGCGCTGATCTTCCCCGGCGGGTTCGGGGCGGCGAAAAATCTGTCGGATTTTGCGGTCAAAGGCGCTGAGTGCCACGTCAATATTCAGGTCACGCGCCTGTGCAAAGAGATGCATGATGCCAAAAAGCCGATCGGTTTTGCCTGCATCGCCCCGGTGATCGCCGCACGGCTATTTCATGCGACAGTCACCATCGGCAACGACCCCGCCACCGCCAGCGCGATCGAGAAAATGGGCGGCAAACATTCCGAGCAGGGCATGACCGATATCTGTATTGATCGCGACAACAAAATCGTCACCACCCCGTGCTATATGTACGACTCCTCCCCTGCCAAAGTCTTCGAAGGCGCAAAAAAGATGGTCGAAGCGGTCATGCGGCTGCGCTGAGGCTCACGGCTTTTCCGATTGCTTCTCCGGAGCCCCCGGCGGCGATCTCCTGATCGCACGCGTCCTTAAGTCAGGAACACCGCCCAAACCAGGATCAAGATCGGTAACAGGATCGGCAATGAGAACATGAAGATGTAGCCAAAGAAGCTTGGCACCGGTGCGCCCATGTGCTCGGCGATGCTCTTGACCATGAAGTTGGGTCCGTTCCCGATATAGGTCATCGCGCCAAACAGCACCGAACCCATCGAAATCGCGATCAAATAGCCGTTGAGTTTCTGGTTTCCGACCAGGTTCGCCACACGAACTTCACGCTCGTGCATCGACCCGCTCGCAAACTGCGTCGGGTAATACGTCTGCATCGCGGCCACCGCGTCCTTCACCTGCTTGATCTGCACCGCGTCCAGCCCGATCAGTTCCCTGTCGACCATGTGCTGTGGATCGTTGACGATCGCCAATTCCCGCTTGATCGACTCTGCATCCAAGGAACCGAGTTGCGTCTGCAAAAACGTCAGGTAAGTCGGGGCATTGTCCAGCACGCTGGAAAGCGAACCGGACAGAAAGTAATACTGCCCCGGCGTTTTCAGCGGCAAATCCCCTGCGGCGGCGCGGTTGTAGAGGAAATTGAGCGCCGGCACCATCGTCAGAAAGATCCCGATGAAAAGATATGCCACTTCCTTGATCGGGGCATAGTTGAAGACGTTTTCGCCGTGTACGCGCTTGGGCGTAAACGTCAGCGAACCAAACGCCGCGATCGCCATACATATTTCACGCCACGGGCCGTGGATACCCAAGTACTCTTCGGTGAACTCATTGATGAACGAATGCCCGAGCACACCCAGTAGAATCAGCGCGATAAACAGGATATTGGTCGCACCATAAAAGCTCACTGTTGGCCCGAACTCATCGACGGTTTCGTCCTGAGCGCGATCGTCCTTGCGGGCGTGGATTTTGTCGATGATCAGGAAGGCCGTCAGCAGAAGGGCATTGACCATCACCCAGATCGGCCAGCAATGCTCGAACACCCAGAAGAACGGCACGCCCTGCAAATACCCCAGAAACAGTGGCGGATCGCCGATGGGCGTCAGTGATCCGCCGACGTTGGAGATGATGAAGATAAAAAACACCACATGATACATCCGCAGATGCTTCTTATTCATCCGCAGGTATGGGCGGATCAGCAGCATCGACGCGCCGGTCGTGCCGAAGATGTTGGCGATGATCGCACCGACCAGCAGCAGCATGGTGTTGACCATCGGCGTGGCGTCGCCGCGAACGCGGATGACGATCCCGCCGGAGACGACAAACAGCGATCCCAGCAGGAAGATAAAACTGATGTATTCCGCCATCGCTTTGGCGATATTGCCCGTGCCGAGCGTGACAAAAAAGCAGTAGTACCCCGCGACCACCAGCCCCAGTGCGATCGCCACCTTCGCGTAGTGATGTTCCCACCAGTGTTTGGCAATAAACGGCATCGTTGCGATCGCGCCCAACAGCAGCACAAACGGAACCATCCAAAACCACCCGGCCGTCGCGTGATCCACATCGTGAAACTTGTGCTCCAGCCCAAACTGTATCCACGCCAGGCCGATCGCAATGATAAACCCGATCAGTTTGGTGCGGCCTGACAATGGCGGCGCGGCGGTATCCGGGTATGCATACCCCGGCGCATGGGCTTCTGGGTGAGACAGATGCACAAACGGCCGACGCATACGAACGGGTTTATCTGTCATATGGAATCAGTTCTTGCAGTCGGTTGAATCAATCAATGTTTAATGCACGACCGCGCAGGATTCAACTAAAATCCCGAAGCCGAATCCAACTGATACTTTCCCCCCGCACCCATACGTCACTCCGTTGCACCCAATCTCTCGCGAACCTGTTCGCTGGTACATCCGACGATCAACACCTGCTTGCGCGGCTGGGTGTGGCCGACGATGATCATCACCTGACGACGTGAAACTCCCAAAACACTGGCGATCAATTTCTCGATCGCGTCGTTGGCTTGACCGTCGCTGGCGGGTTTGCTGACCGCGACTTTCAGCGACTCGCCCAACGCGCCGACCACCCGGTCACGCGAGGCGTTGGGGACGGCTTTGACATGCACCACCGCACCACGCGGTTCATCGTCGATGCGTATCATCCACGTCTCCGATTACGATGACGCGTGCTGCATGTAGACCTCTTCATAAGGCTGCACGACCACAAAGCCGTCACCTTCAAACTTCATCTGCATGCTCTCGCCCGAACCCCGGCCAATGAACGTCTTCAGACTGACATCCGTCTTAAACTCCGGCGACAGATTCCCGCTCCAGGCGATCGTCGCGTTCGGATCGGTAAAGACCGGACGACCCGGCGAGACGCGAAGCGTGAGCGGATCGTAGTGCGTGGTGATCGCCAGCATCCCCGTGCCTTCCAGTCTCACATTAAACAGCCCGCCCGACAGCATCGCCGCCACCTTCTTGAGCATGCGGATGTCGAAGGTCAGCGATTGTTCGAACGCCAGCACGTCATTGCCGTTGACGCACAGCGCCTCGCCGGCCAGGTTCAGGATCGTCACTTTCTTCCCACTGTCGGCCAGGTACAGCTTGCCCTGCCCGGTGGCCTTGGTCAGTTTCGCGCCTTCACCGGTGAGGGCCTTCTTGAAAAAGTTGCCGATGCCTTGTTCGAGAAACCCTTCGCGTTCAAACTTGATCGCCCCCAGATACGCCACCATCGATCCGGTCTTGGTCCAGATCATGCCGTTGAGGTTGATCTCCAGAAGACGCTCGGTCTCCAATTCAAACAGCCCCTGATCCTTATCCACCTGCGCCGACTTGTTGACGAACTCTTCGATCGAATACCTGGCCATGGAAATGCTCCCTTATAAAAAGCTGGGCTGATTGTAACGTGTCAACCAGAACCCGACGAATCGCAGAGACGCGGGGTTTCGGCGCTGTCCTGCATCAATGTCTCTATAAAGAAAAGTTTCTTAACTTTTTCCTTGCAATGAACGCGCTTACGCGGAAAAATCAATCGTTGTAACAGTATTCATTCCATTCGTTCTGGTTGATTGCTCATTGGAGAGATATTTGAGGAGTACATCACATGGTTACATTGCCTAAAGCGTTACGCAAGACACATGGCTTTACGCTTGTCGAATTGCTGGTGGTCATTGGCATCATCGCGCTGCTGATCTCGGTGTTACTCCCTGCTCTCCAAACTGCAAGACGGTCGGCTCAGAGTCTCCAATGCCTCAGCAACATGCGCCAGATGGGTCAGGCAATTCAGGGCTTTGCCTTGGCGAACGATGGACGCGCACCGGTGGCTTGCACAACCTCCACCACCAACCCATTTACCATTGGCGTTACCCGACTTTGGACCTGGCCGGTGATGCTCAACCTCAAGTATTTCAAGGATCCCGACCCGCGCGACGGGCACATCACGCAAGGCGCCCCAGAAAGAGGTCAACTCGGCTGCCCAACCTGGACCCAATACTCCTACAACAGCAACGGCCGGGTGGCGTTTGTGATCAGTCAGGCGACAGCCGATGAGCAAGTGGACATTGTTCCCACGCCCACTGACTTTTCGATATACCGGCTGGGAACCAAGATGAGTCGCTATGTAAGCAGCTCTCAGAAGATCCTGATCCGCGAGGCGCAGACGGGTGGGCAGATCAGAGGCACCTATGGGACGGGTATGGTGCTGGGAAATACCCCGAATTATCCTGCCTGGTCATCAAACTTCGGCTATTTTGCGTTCCGCCACGGCAGCACCAAATCCCCGCGAATGAACGTGCTGTTCGCCGACTATCACTGCGAATCGATGGGCGTGGATGATGAGATCAACACGACACGTCGATTTAGCCTGCGTGCGCGGTGGTAAAGCCCACTCAGACGAGTCTCCGAGACTACCGGATGATCGTCGGGACGTTGCATCCAAACCTTTCTTTCCTGCCGCGACACATCCCCTCGCCTCGCCCGATCGCGCCGGTGACGCAAAGAAATCAATTCGCCACAGAGACCACCGAGGACACAGAGAGCAACACGGCGCGACTCATCAAAAGTAGGTCGGGGTTCACCCCGACAGCCCCGCTGCGACGGCTGTCTAGGGAGCAGCCGTTGACGATGCAGGCCAAACGCGCCGGATTGTAAACGGCACGAACCAGATAAAGACACCTGCCATGATGAGTGGCATGATCGTTATGGCCGCGCAAAACACAGCACCAAACCAAAGTCCCAAGAAACTACGCAACCGCACATCACTCGGGTCCG
>JBGSMH010000570.1:0-3163 GCA_041740275.1 Phycisphaerae bacterium | reverse complement strand
CGATCGGCTGATGGTCGGGCGCACGACCGTGCTGACCAGCCATCGTCCCAGCCTGATCGCACAGGCGGATTTGATCTATGTCATCGAGGCCGGTGAAGTCAGCGCCAGCGGAAGCGTGGACGAGGTTCGCAGCAAAAGCATCTGGTTCGACCGGTTCATGCGATCGGCTGAGGAGATTGGCGAGGAGATCATCACATGATCCGCAGTGTGTATGGGGTCGATTTTTCGGGTGCAAAGCAGGCCGGGGAGAATCTGTGGATCGCCAGCATTCGGTTGCCGGAAAAACCGGACAGGAAAGCGAAGTTGATCGGGCTGGATCGGCTGGCCGACCTGGCGGGAACGTCCGAGCGCGGGGCGGCGCTGGCGCATCTGGTCGGGATGATTCACGAATCGAAACAGGCGTTGTGGGGCATCGATTTTCCCTTTGCCTTGCCGATCGAAATTGGCGGCGACAAAGGGTTGGCACATCAGATCCAATGGGTGCGCGATCACGTCGGCGACGCCTATACTTTTGGCCGATTATGTGTGGAGCGGGCGCTGGCGATCGGGGACAAACTGCACATTCGAAGATGCACCGACACCGAAACCAAAACGCCGTTCGATTGCTATCACTACCGCATCATCTGTCAGACCTTTCACGGGATGCGCGATGTGCTAGGGCCGCTGATCGGCACACCGGGGACGATTATTCCTCCGTTCGATGGACAGCGTCGTTTTGATCGGGCGATCGTCGAGGCGTGTCCGGGATCGACGCTCAAGCGATGGGGCGTGCCGCATCGCAATTACAAACAGACGGGCAATCGAGCGCTGGAGGATAAGCACATCGCCAATCGCAAACTGATCCTCAAGCGATTGCGCCAGTCGATCGAACTGACCCCCAGCCAATTGCGCAAGATTGCCAGCAACCCCGGTGCCGACGCGCTGGATGCGGTGGTTGCTGGCGTCGGGGCGTGGCAGGCTTGGAACGCCGCCGACTTCGGTGCGATCGCCCGGCATCCGCGCTATCGGTTGGAGGGATTGGTTTTTGCCTGAGTTCTCGCAAAATGCGAAGAGCTCACGATGGCACGAAGTTTCACGAAGGAAGCACGAAGAAGGTCTGGTTTGGAGTTTGAAGTTTGACGTTTGGAGTGAAGTGCAACTTCAAACTCCAAACGCCAAACTCCAAACTACTCGTCCCAGCGTTTCCATCTGCCTTGAATTGGCGATATTCTTCCCGGCATGTCGCTCGCACACACCGCCAAAGGAAAAGTTCTCCGGATCGATGGGGACACGATCGTGTTTCGACCCGGGACCAGCACCTATGAGATGTACCTGAGCTGCCCGGGATACGACGGCCCGATCAATGAGCCGGTGGACCTGATCATCCGGGCTGTTGCCCGCAAGGCCTACACGGTCCCGTCCGGCGGGCTGTTTACGTCGCCGATCGCGGGCACGCCCAAGATTTTGCAGGGACGCGTCAAAGACCTCACCGATGATCGCGTCACCCTCGACAGCGGTGTGATCGTCAACGTCTCGCTCCCGACCACCACCCCCGGCGCGATCGAACTGGCGCGCGGACCGATCACCGAGAACGCACTGGTCAATGTCGTGCTGATGGCCGGTGCCAGTGCGGAATGGGTTAAACCAGCGGCGTAAGGCCGCTAAAGCTTCACCGCCGACGAACGTGAGTTTTGGATCACTTCCTCACAGGAAAGCTCTCGTCCCAGTTTGGCACTTTGATATATGCCTTCGCTGATCAGCATTGTCTGTAGCGCGATCTGCGCGGTTGCGATCAGCGGCACGCGCTGCTGCAATGCCGCGATCCAGTGGCGTTGGGAGTTGTCGTAC
This sequence comes from Phycisphaerae bacterium, assembly GCA_041740275.1. GTDB lineage: Bacteria > Planctomycetota > Phycisphaerae > Tepidisphaerales > Tepidisphaeraceae > BPJO01. The sequence goes on along the minus strand of JBGSMH010000570.1, from coordinate 1,336 downwards.
GCGTCCTGATCGCTCTCGGTCGAATGCCATCGCGAATCGACCGAATCAACCAGCGGCGAGCAATCGATTTCGATGTCGTTTTGGGTTGTGTGATAGCTCAGCGGATCGAACCGCAACCCGCCTTTGGAGCCGACAATACTGCTGCCTTCAAACTTGTTCAGATGAATCGCCCAGGATTCGATGATGTCCAGCGTTATCCCGCCATCCAGACGGACAAACCCGACGCCCAGTTCTTCGACGTTGTAGCCCGATTCGGCGCGTCGGCCGGCGTGCATGTCGGTCTCCTGATACGTCGTCCCACTCACGCGCAGCACCTGCGGGCTGCCCAGCAGATATAGCAGCCGGGAGATGTGGTAGACGCCCATGTCAAATAGCGCCCCTCCCGCGCTGATGGTCGAATCGACGAAGTTTTTTGTCCCATAGCCATCAACAAACGGGCGGCCGCGACGTCGAAAGCCGGTCGATCGGGCGTGATACACGCGCCCCAGTGCGCCTGCATCAATCATCCGCTTGGCGAGCTTGGTTTCCTTGCTGTAGAGCGTTGAAAGCTGGATCGACAGCATCCGGCCTGTGCGGCGCGATGCCTCCAGCATCGACGCCCCATCGGCATACGTCCCGGCGATCGGCTTTTCGCAATAGCAGTGCTTACCCGATTCCATCACCGCGATCGACACCGGCGCGTGATAGTTGTTGTGCAGGCAGACATCGACCGCATCCAGATCGTCCCGCTCGAGCAATTTGCGGAAGTCGTGATAGGTGTGTTCGATCTTGAAGCGATCGGCGACGCGCGTCAGCTCCGGTGTATCGATATCGCAGGCGGCGACCACTGTTGCGCCGTCGATCTTGCTGTAGGTTTCCAGGTGGTGTTTGCCGATCTGTCCGACGCCAATAATGCCGAGTCGAATGGGTTTCATATTGTCCTATGTGAACTGGGTTGCGAATATCGCGGTTCAGAATCCGAGGATGGGGTTGCCTTTGAATCGTGCCGCGTAGCCCGGATCGCTGCTGAGCAGATTGCCACGAACCCGCTGCACCGCGCCGAGTTGGGCGGCGACCTCGGCGTATTCGTTCTTGGCAGAGTGATGCTCGACCCCCAGACAGCCCTGATAATTGGCATCCAGGAGAATCCGCAAAGCGGTCTCAAGTCGTGTCTCACACGTCACTTGCGCCAGATGGGTGTGCATCGCAAACGGGGCCAGTGCCCGATCGTAATCGTCGGCGGGCAGATCGGTCGCTTTGCCCATGTGCAGCAAAATGCCGTACCCCGGCGAATTGACGGCTTTGGCGAGCTGCAACTGGTTATCCGCAAAATTATCCGTGCCCCAGTGCGTCTCCG
>JBGSMH010000569.1:0-6269 GCA_041740275.1 Phycisphaerae bacterium | reverse complement strand
GGTCTCGGGGTCAAAATGCGGCTGATGCGTCGGCCCGTCGAGTGCGACACCGGCCTTTTTCATCAGCCCGTTATCCTGCTCATACCCCGTCAGCAGCAAGGCAAAATCCGCCGCCACCGAAAACGCCGAGTGGTTGTTCATCACCAGTTCCACCTCAGTGGGCGTGATCCGTTTTACATGCGATCCGAAAAAGGTCTTGAGGCGGCCGGTCTGTGCCAGCGACTTAAACTCGGGCAGAAGCCAGTATTTGATGCTTCTTTCAACCAGCGATTCCCGTCGGTAGCTGAGGGAGACGCGTGCGCCGGCGTTGTGGCATCGTAACGCCGCTTCGACCGCACTGTTTCTGCCGCCGACGATCAGGAGATCGCGTCGGAAATACTTGTGGGGGTCGTCGAAATAGTGGCTGACATGCGGCAGGTCTTCGCCGGGCACGTTCAGCATGCGAGGCCGATCTGTGCCGCCGGTCGCGAGGATGACCGATCGGGCGCGCCAGGTGCGTTTGGTCCCGCTTGGTGCAGTGGTGATCTCAAAATTCAACCCGTTGCGAACGATGTCGGTGACAGGTTCGTAGGTATGAATGTGCAGATCGAATTGCTCAACGATGCCTCGCAGATACGCCAGATATTGCTCGCGGGTGGCCTTTTGTTGCTCGGGCGTGACCAGCGGCACACCGGCGATCGCGATTCGCTCATTGGACGAAAAAAAGCGGGTTTGCGGCGCGTACCAACTAATGGTGTAGCCGATCTGCTTGGCATCGAGGTGGAGATAGTCGATGCCTGCCCGTTTCATGGCGACCGCCAGTTCCAGCCCGATCGGGCCGGCACCGACAATCGCGGCTTGGTAAATGTGATCGGTCATTCGAGCGGCATTGTATGGAAACCGGGCACAATAGCCGCACATTTTTTCAGTTATGTCAGGAGATTTCACGTCTTTTGCGTCTGTCGGGGCGTCGGGTTATTCTTTCGTTATCGAAAAGAGGCTCGCCATGCGACATCGGGCATTTACGTTCGTGGATTTGTGCATTGTGTTGGTGATGGGGTCGATCTTGATCGGGGTGATGCTTCCGTCGGTCGCGTGCAGGGCGCGTGAATCCGCCAACCGGATCAAGTGTTCGTCGAACCTGCGGCAAATCGGGTTGGCATTCAAGCTATACGCCAACGAAGACGGAACAACCTATTCCTTTCCCCGCACGACCTATGAAAAAGGAAAGCCGCCCGTGGTGTATACGGGCGCAGATTCAGCCAGTCCGTTTAGCGGTGCGACACGCCCCGAAGCCAACGACGTGACGGCAGCGGCGTTTTTGTTGCTGCGGACGCAGGACCTCACGACCGATGTCTTTATCTGTCCGGCGTCCAATGCCGATCGATTCCGGATGGCCAGTGGCAAGTCGGTGCAGGATTATTCCAATTTTCACGATCAGAATGAGCTGAGTTACAGCTTCCACAATCCGTATTTCGATGCCGCCGCGATTGAAGCGGGGGCGACATGGAATGATAATTTGGAGGCCGATTTTGCGATGGCGGGGGACATGAACTCTGGCACATCGGCGTTGTTGACGACCCAGCCCGATGCCGGTGGACAGAGGATTCGAGAACTCAACAGCCCCAATCATGATTACGACGGGCAGAACGTGTTGTACGCCGATGGGCACGTCGATTGGAATACCGGTCCGTTCGTCGGGACGCAGTCGGACAACATTTACACCTATGGGCCGAGCCCGAGCAGCGCCTATCCGGGCGTGACATCGACGGTGGGGTTCTATGGCTCGCAGATCAATGCACGCGATTCGGTGCTTTTGCCGACGTGGGACGCCAACACGCCGCTGCCGTCGGTTTCGCCCATGCCCACCGGGCCGTGGGTCGTCGTGCTGGCGGTAGTGGTACTGGGGACGTTGATGTTGGCGGCGTTGGTGTTCCTGATCGTCCATCTACTTCGCAATCGTCGACGTGGCCCGCCGCCAATGCCGCAGTAGCGATGGCATGCCTAGCGGAGTTCTTTGGCGATCTCATCGGCGAGCCAGTCGCTGAAAAGCTCGGCACCGGGACGATTAAAGTGCTGCATATCGGTGAAGTGGGCACGGGTGGGCTTGAACGGCTGGGCTGAGGTCGGCAGGTAGCGAACCGACGTCCCGGCCACCAGGCTGTTGACGCTGCGGTCAAACGCCACAGTCAGATTGCGGGCGGCCAGGTCGTTTTCCATGTAATCAGCAACAGGCATTTCAACCAGAATCGCCCGAACGCCTGCGCGATCGAGTTGGTTGATCAACGTTTGCAGCCGTCGGGTGAGCGGTTCGCTGGGCTTGGCACCGTCTTTATAGGCGTAGCTCGTTCGGGCGTTGAGCATCATTCGTTTGGGGGAGATTCGCGGGTCGACCAGATCGCGCAATCCGCGATTGCCCTGGTATTGCCAGGTGCTTTCGCCAGCGATCGGGTTGCCTTCCAGCGTGGCGGTGTAGCCGAACAGTTTTCCGAACGGGGCCGCGATGTCGATCGCCAGTTGATCACGGTAGCGAAGCGTGTGGCTGAGCTTTCCCGCCTCGTTGCGGATCACCACGGGCAGGACATCGGTCGCGCGCCAGCCGACGGTGCGGAACTCGGCCAGCCATTGATCGATGTCCCAAAATACCGCAAGTCTTGGCCAATCGATGTCCTGGGTTCGCAGGTCACGAACCGAAATGCCGATGATGATCAGGCGGGGCTTCTTGGGTTGTTTCAACAGATACTGGACCGCCGCCTGCATGACATCGGCGCGAGCGCCGCGGGTGGCGTAGTTGGCGACGGTGATATTGAGTCCGAGTCGCTCATGCAGATTATCGATCAGTCGCGGCATGGCGACGCCTTCGCGCATCTGGCTTGACCCGACCAGCGCGACATCGGCAGTGCCGTACGCATCAATCGACTGACGCACCGCACGATAGTGAACCGTCTGATCCTCGTACGCCGCGACCTGCGGGTAGGCGATCATCGATTCTGCCGGGCGCGTGCGCAGGAACAGTTCAAACGCGATGACGATCGCGATCGCCAGCACGAACGCCCAGGGCACGCCCGAAGGGTGTTGGTCAGAATTGGAAGTAGATGAAGTCGCCGCCACCAAACTCTCCGAAAAGGATGATACCCAGAATCAGCCCGGCATAGATCATCGCGCGGGGGATGATCGGAATACGGAAAATGATGTTCTGGTCGTTGCTCAGGTATTTGAGTAACTGTGCGACAAAGAGCGTGATCAAAATCGCCGCGAACATGGTGAGCAGCTTTGGGGTTAACAGATTGACCGGGTCGGCCGCGTCGGGATTCAGACCCAGCAGGCGCGACATGTTGGTGAGGCTGATGCCGCGGAAGAAGAACCAGCCGATTGTGGTCAGTTGCAGGAAGAAGAGGATGCGAAAGGTGGTCCAGAGCGCGGTCTGTGCTTTGCCATGGAACGAAAGGTGTTTGTCCAGAATTGGTTTGATGGCGCGGTGGATGCAAAGGAGCAATCCGTGGTACGCGCCCCAGATGACAAACAGCCATGTCGCACCGTGCCAGAACCCGCCGAGCAGCATGGTCAGAAACAGGTTGCGGTATGTGGCGATGGTGCTGTTTCGGTTGCCGCCCAGTGGGATGTAGAGATAGTCGCGAAGCCAGGTGGAGAGGCTGATATGCCATCGCCGCCAGAAATCACTGGGATTGGTGGCAAAGTAGGGCAGATCGAAGTTGCGCATCAGGTCAAAGCCCATCATCCGCGCGGTCCCGCGGGCGATGTCGCTGTAGGCACTGAAGTCGCAATAGATCTGTAGCGCAAACGCAAAGGTCGCCACATACGTGTTCCAGAGCAACGGCGTAGCTTCGACGGGCAACTTGTCCGAGCCGAACACCGCGTTGACGACGACCGAGATGTTGTCGGCCAGCACGACTTTCTTGAACATGCCGAAACTGGCCAGGCAAAAGCCGCTGGTGATGTTGTTCCAAGTGATGACGTTGGGGGCTTTGATCTGGGGCAGAAGGTGAGTCGCCCGCTCGATCGGACCGGCGACCAACTGGGGGAAAAAGCCGATGAAGGTGTTGAAGTTGAGCCAGCTTTTTTCGGCCCGCAAATGCCCGCGATAGACATCCACCACATAGGCGATCGACTGAAACGTATAAAAACTGATCCCCACCGGCAAAACGATCTTTAACAGGTGAGGATCGACATGGGCGTCGATCAGTTGGGCGAGGCGGGCAAAGGAATCGATGAAAAAGTTGCAGTATTTGAAAAAACCGAGCAGGCTGAGATTGGCGGTGACCGAGACCGCGACCAGCATTTTACGTCGGCGGGCCTGCGTGTGGGGTGTGGCGTCGATCAACCGTGCGATCGTGTAATCCAGTGAGGCGGTCCCGATCAGCAAAAAGAGGAATCGCCAATCCCACGCACCATAGAATACCCAACCGGCCAGCAGAAGGAAGGTGTTGCGCGCCGGGACGCGATTTCGCAGCAGGCAGACCGCCGCAAAGACGACCGCGAAGAAAGCGAGAAAGAGAAGGCTGTTGAAGAGCATCGATCGCCGGGCGAACGGGTAAATCGCACGCTAACGGATCGGACTGGCGATTGTCAAAGATGGGGATTGTAAGTTCGCAGTTTGACGTTTGGAGTTTGAAGTTGAAGACCGAATACTTTCTGCAAACTCCAGACTTCAAACGCCAAACTATTCGCCTCCCCCACTTTTCGATCCAAGCCCAAGCGGTTAGCCTGTTCGATTATGTCCAATGCAACTGACTGGCGATCTCTTCACGGCGATGCGTTCAACAATCGGCCGGTGCTGGTGACGGGTGGGGCGGGGTTTATCGGCTCGCACCTGGTCGAGGCACTTGTCGCGCTGGGTGCGGATGTTCGGATTTTTGATGACCTGAGTTCGGGGAATGAAGCCAACGTCCCGTCCGGTGCGAAACTGGTACGCGGGAGCGTGCTGGATTCGGCGGCGGTCGAGCGGGCGATGGACGGGCGGGAACTGGTGTTTCATCTGGCGGCGTTGGTGTCGGTGCCGCACAGTGTGTTAAACCCGCGGGCGTATCATGAGGTCAACGGGACCGGCACCGTCAATGTGCTGGAGGCGGCGCGGAAACTGGGCACTAAACGCGTGATGTATTCGGCGTCGTCCAGTGCGTACGGCGACGCGCCAGAACTGCCCAAGACTGAAACGATGCCCGATCGCCCGAAAAGCCCCTACGCGGCCGCGAAATTGATCGGGGAATGCTATATCGGGGCGTACGCGGCGTGCTACGACATCGACGCGATTTCGCTTCGATACTTCAACATCTTTGGTCCACGACAGAACCCGCACAGCCCGTATTCGGGGGTGATCGCGGCGTTCAGCAAGATGATCCTCGCCGGTCAGCCGCCGCGCATTACCGGCGATGGGAGTGCGAGTCGCGATTTCACGTTCGTCCATAACGCGGTTCATGCCAATCTGCTGGCGGCGCGGGCTCAGAAGCGGCTGGGCGGAGATGTGGTCAATATCGGCGTGGGCAAACGATTTACCGTGCTGGAATTGGCAACTGCCATGCTCAAACATTTTGGTCGCGATGATCTTACGCCCGAGTTTGCCCCCGAACGTCCCGGCGATGTGCCGCACTCACTGGCAGAATTGTCCAAGACGCGTGCGGTGCTGGGCTATGAGCCGATCGTCGATTTTGAAGCAGGGCTGAAGGCGACCTGTCAGTGGTACGCCGAGTCTCTCAAAGCCTGAAACGAAAAAGCCCCGGCACTGCGAATGCGGTGCCGGGGCTTGATGTTGTTGTGGAATGTTGCGGAGCTTATTCGGCGTTCTGATAGGCGTAGTACGTCTTGATGTTGCGGCCGTAGTAGCCGCCGCCCCAGTTTTGTACGCCATTGAGAACCACACCCAGGTGCTCGGCCTTGATCTGCTTGAGCGTATCGCGAACACGGGTGAGCATGCCACGGCTGTTCTTGCGGGCACGGACAACCGTCACCACACCATCCACACGCGGTGCCAGCGCCACGGCTTCGGAAACCACCAGCAGCGGGCCGGTATCGAAGATCACATGATCGTATTCTTCCAACGCCCGATCGATGAAATCGCTGAAAAGCTGGCTTTCGAGCAACTCTGTCGGGTTGGTCGTGCGTGAACCGGTGGTTAGCACTTCCAAATTGAGTACGCCCGTCTTGTGAACTGACGACTCAAGGCTGGAGACCGAGTCCAGGACCGTGGTGAAACCGACTTCGTTGGGCACATTAAACAAGCGGTGCAGTTCCGGGCGGCGGAAGTTGGCATCGACCAATAGGATGCGGCGACC
>JBGSMH010000568.1:0-1878 GCA_041740275.1 Phycisphaerae bacterium | reverse complement strand
GACAGATCCGCGACGGCACACCAGCGCAACAATTGATCCAGATTCAGTTGCTGGTTCTAAAGACGCTCAAACGCGGCGTATACGACGCCGAGGACCACGGCGCCGCCGCGGCGATCGAACGCGGAACGGGCGACTGCTCGGAGTATGCCGATCTGTTTGTCGCACTCTGTCGGGCGCGCAACATTCCCGCGCGGGTTTGTGAGGGCCACACGATCGACGCCGGACTGCTGAAGCGCAACCCGCCGCACCACAATTGGGTGATGGTGTGGCTCGACGATCGCGGCTGGACGCGATTCGACCCGGTCGATGTCGCCTCCCGGATGGCCAAACACGAAGCTCAGGGCGCGTGGTACATCCAACTGACCAACCAGCGGATCAGCCCCGTCCTCAAAGGCCATCTCTACCGCATCGGATGGACCGGTGCCGAGGTGACGGTGGAGAGCAAGTTTGAGCGTATCGACGATCGGTAATCGGTTGCTCGCAGTCGCTCCCGAGCCAACTCACACCTTCAACTGCACCTGCTGACCCAATTCGGCTTTGTAGCGGGCGCGGATGGGGGCAGCGACCTCGGCGATAAACCGATCGACCTGCTGGGGCGCACGCCCGATGAAACGCGACGCGTCCATCACGTCTTCCAGATTCACTTTCGCAAATGCCGGTTCTGTGCGGAGGCGTTCGAGCAGATCGTTGGGTTTGCCTTCCTGCTTGACCTGGGCGGCGGCGGCGAGGGAGTGTTTGCGGATCAGTTCGTGCAACGCCTGCCGATCCCCGCCTAGCTGCACCGCCGCCATGAGGATTTCCTCGGTCGCCATGAAAGGCAACTCGGCCTTGACGAATCCCTCGATCACCTTCGGATAAACCACCAATCCGCGCGACACGTTGACCACGATCTGCAACGCCCCGTCGATCGCCAAAAATGGCTCGGGAATCGTCAATCGCTTGTTGGATGAATCATCCAGCGTTCGCTCGAACCACTGCTCGGCGGCGGTTTGCAGGGGTGACGACGCCAGGCTGATCACAAACCGCGACAACCCCGTCGCCCTTTCGCAACGCATCGGGTTGCGCTTATACGCCATCGCGCTGGAACCGACCTGTTCCTTTTCAAACGGCTCTTCGATCTGTTTCATCCCCGCCAGCAGGCGGACGTCGTTGCAGAAGCGGTGAACGCTGGCGGCACAACCGGCCAGATCGTTGACGACCATCGCGTCGATCTTGCGGGGGTAGGTCTGCCCGGTGACGGTGTAGCTGGATTCGAACCCGAACGCCTGTGTCACCATCCGGTCAAGCTGATCGCACTTGGCATGATCGCCGTCAAAGAGTGTGAGAAACGACGCCTGCGTGCCGGTCGTGCCTTTGACGCCGCGAAACTTGAGCGATGCGATGCGGTGTTCGACCTGTTCCAGATCGATCGCCAGGTCCTGTGCCCAGAGCGTGGCGCGCTTGCCGACGGTGGTGAGCTGCGCGGGTTGATAGTGTGTGTAGCCGAGGGTGGGCAGATTCTTCCATTGATCGGCAAAGTCGCTCAGCGCGTCGATCGCGTTGGCGAGTCGAATCGCCACCAGTTTCATCGCATCACGCATGATGATCAGGTCGGCGTTGTCGACGACATATTGGCTGGTCGCGCCCAGATGGATGATCCCCTTGGCGGCCGGGGCGACTTCTTCAAAGGTGTGGACGTGCGCCATCACGTCATGCCGCAGCCGCTTCTCCCAGTCGGCGGCGAGGGGAAAATCGATGTCGTCCAAATGCGCCTGCATCTGCGAAATCGCCTGATCGCTGATCCGGTCGATTCCCAGCTTCTTCTCTGACCGGGCCAGTTCCAGCCATAACCTACGCCACAAAGAGAACTTATGTTGCGGCGAGAAGAGCCAGAGCATC